>CAZXQD010000027.1:0-40930 GCA_964643405.1 uncultured Hyphomonas sp.
TTTGGGATGAGCCCGTCGATCTCTTTCTGCCTGTGCTCGTCCTTGAACGATAGCTTGGCAGCCGGTGCCTTGGGCTTCGCGGCGGGCAAAGAGGTGGCGGCTTTCGCCTTGTCTGTTTTCGGCGTGCTCTTGAGGCGGACACCTTTCAGCTGTTCCTGCGCATCGCTCCAGCCACCAGCGGTCTGGATCCATTCGCCATCGCCCAGCGGGCAGAGGCAGCTCGTGACAGTCGAGTCGAGGAAAGCGCGGTCATGGCTGACGAGGATCAGCGTGCCCTCGTAGCTGAGCAGCATGTCTTCCAGAAGGTCCAGCGTCTGCATGTCGAGATCGTTGGTGGGCTCGTCCATCACCAGGAGGTTCGAAGTCCGCGCGAGGCCGATGGCGAGGGCGAGGCGGTTGCGCTCGCCGCCCGACAGCGCGCCGACAGGCTGGCGAAGCTGTTCCGGGCGGAACAGGAAATCCTTCGCATAGGCGGCGATGTGGCGCTGGTGGCCCTGCACGTTAATCGAGTCCCCGCCCATCGGGGCAAGCGCCTCCCACATCGTGTCCGTCGCCTTCAGTGTATCGCGGGTCTGGTCTTGATAGATCACCTGAAGCGTCTTCGAATGGGTCACCGTGCCAGCGTCCGGCGCGATCTCGCCGAGCAGCAGGCGCACCAGTGTCGTTTTCCCCGCGCCGTTCGGTCCGATGATGCCAATCCGGTCGCCGCGCAGGATGCGAAGGTCCAGAGACTTTGCGATCACCAGCGGCCCATCCGCAGTCTCGAAGGTTTTTGACAGGCCCTTTGCCTCGATGACCTTCTTGCTCATCGCGCCGCCGGCATCGGCGGTGAATTCGGCCGTCGACTTGCGGTCATTCAGCGCGCTGCGCATCTGCGCATGGTCCACCTTCATCTGGCGCAGGCGGGCGAGGCGGCCCTGATTGCGCTTGCGCCGTGCGGTTACGCCGCGTGCCAGCCAGTGCTGCTCGTCCTTCAACTGCGTTGTCATCCGGCGCAGCTGGCGCTCGTCCTCTTCCTCGATCTGCTCCGCCCACTGATCGAACTTGACATAGCCCTCAGGGCTTTTCAGAACCTTGCCCTGGCGTAGCCAGAGTGTGTTGGTCGACACGGTTTCAAGGAAGCGCCGGTCGTGGCTGACCACCAGCACAACACCGCTGAAAGCCTTCAGGCGGCCTTCGAGATATTCGATCATCGGCACGTCGAGATGGTTTGTCGGCTCATCGAGCAACAGGATCGTCGGCTCTTGGGCAAAGGCCTTCGCCAGCGCCGCGCGGCGCTTCTGCCCGCCGGATAGTTTCGCGGGATCGGCCTGCGGGTCGATGCCGAACTCCATAATCTCGGCTTCGGCCATGTAATCGCCTTCGAGACCGTCGGCGACATAGTCCAGCACGGTCGCAAAGCCCGAGAGGTCTGGTTCCTGAGGCACGGTCGCGTAGGTGATCCCGGGCTGGCGCCAGACTTCGCCGGAATCGGGCTCGATGACCTCGGAGATGATCTTCATCAGCGTGGACTTGCCGGCCCCGTTGCGTCCCACCAGCGCGGCGCGCTCGCCCTTTGAGAGGGAAAGCGTCACGCCCTCGAACAGCGGGCCGCTGCCGAAGGTGAGGCGCACGTCGGTCAGGGAAATCAGGGGAGGGAGAGCCATGCCGGGGAGATAGCGGCTCAGGTGCCCCGGCGCTAGAGCATGCCGCGAGGGGAAGGCTGGACGGCCAGCGGCGCGCTGCACAAAGTCCGTTCGATGTCAGAACTTACTCCGCCCGAAGGCTATGCGCCACATTTCCGCAAATCCCGGTTCACCGATCCCTGGGAGCCGCTTTATTCGCGCACCCGCGCGCGCGAGATCTCCATCGGCCTCTTTCTTGCGGAGGCGCACTGTAACTCGCGCGGTCTCGTGCATGGCGGGTTGATCGCCTCGCTGGCGGACAATGCGATGGGCCTCTCGTGCGTTGCTGCGCTGAGCGGCGAGGGCCGGGCGCCGACAGGCGGCCTGGTTACCATCAGCCTCACCACGGATTATCTCGGCAGCGCACGCCTCGGCCAGTGGCTGGCGACGGATACGCATTTCGTGAAGACAGGCGGCTCGATCTGCTTTGCCGATTGCCTCGTGCGCGCCGATGGCGAACCCGTTGCCCGCGCGAGTGCGACGTTCAAGGTGCTGTCAGCCTAGCTCCTCAGCTGCGCCACTTCGTCTGCGGTGAGCAGGCGCCAGCCGCCTTCGGCCAGATCGCCAAGCGTGAGCGGGCCGAACGCGGCGCGGTGCAGCGTCTCGACATGATTGCCGGCGGCGGCAAACATCCGGCGCACCTGGTGATACTTGCCCTCGGTCAGCGTCAGGCGTGCCGTGCGCTCGCTTGTGACCTCCAGCACTGCGGGCAGGCAGGGCTTCTCCTCGCCGCGCAGCACGAGGCTGCCGGAGGCGAACAGCGCCGCCTCGTGGCCCTCCAACGGGCGGGCGAGCGTCGCTTCATAGGTTTTCGTCAGGTTCGACTTCGGCGAGATCAGCTTGTGCAGCAGCGCGCCATCATCCGTGAACAGAATAAGACCGGTCGTGTCCGCATCAAGTCTGCCTACGGAGGAGACTTTCGGATCGCGCTTCTGGAAACGCGGCGGCAGGAGTTCGTAGACAAGCCTGCCCTGATCGGCGTGCGAGCACGTGAAACCGGCCGGCTTGTTCAGCATCAGGACCATGCCGGGTGCCGGGTCCAGCGGTTCGCCGTCGAAGCGGATATCCGGCTCCCAGCCCGTCACGCGCCCGCGCCGGATGGCAGCCTCCATTTCGCGGCGCGAGCCATAGCCGAGCCCGGCGAGATACTTGGCGAGCGCGCGTGTATCCTTCATTTCTGGCGTTTCGGCCTTGCCGCGCGGATGATCTTGTAGCCCGCCTCGTCCTCCAGCATTTCATGCTCCTTGAAGCAGGCGGAGAGTTCAGCCTCGTAGGGCAGGTGGCGATTGGCGACCAGCCACAGCGTACCGCCGGGCTTCAGCGTCTGCGCGGCAGCGCGGATGAAGCCGCGCCCCAGTGCAGAATTGTCCGCGCGCCCCGTATGGAAGGGCGGGTTCATCACGACGAAATCATATTCCGCCTTCGGCAGATCGGTCAGGACATCGGCCCAGTGCGCCGTGAAGCGGCCATCAAAATCCGCCAGTGTCTGCTCGATACAGCCTATCGCGCGGTATTCCGCCTCGTAGAGGTCTATCCGCTCGATGCCGGGGCAATGCGTCAGCAGTTCGCGGCTGAGGAAGCCATAACCTGCGCCCAGGTCTGCGCCGATGCCCTTGGTCTGTTCCGGCACGGAGTCCGCCAGCAGTTCGCTGCCAGGGTCCACGCGGTCCCAGCTGAACAGGCCGGGGCGGCTGTACAGGTCCGGCTCGATCTCGCGCGCGGCGTCTTCAGCGATCCATTCCTCCGCCAGCGGATGATTGATCTGCGCATCTGCCTTCTGCGCCCAGAAGGCGCGGCACTTGTGCTTCGACAGGCTCTCCGCCTCGCCGGCAATATCCGCCATCAGCTTCTCGCCGGTTTTGCCGCCGAGCGTGTTCGGAAGGCTGGCCAGCACATATCCACCTTCCGGCGCGGCCAGCAGCGCGCGGGCATACAGCGCACGTGCCTGGTCACGCTGGCGCGGTGGAACGACGATGGTCAGCATCGCGTCCGGCAGATCCACGGAGTCCACCGGCAGCACATTGAAGCCTGCAGCCTTCAGTGCAGCATGGCTGGGCTTGAAAGTCGTCCGGCAGACCAGCCTGTCCTTCGGCAGCTGCATCAGCCAGGGGCCGGGCTCGGCATTCAGCACGAGGATCGGCCCGGTTTCGGGCAGCGGAACGGCGCCGTCCTCAAGGGCCAGCAACAGGGTGTCAAAGACTACAGCATCCATCATTCGCGCTGCGATAGCCCCCCGCGCTACGGAAGGAAAGCCGTCTCGCACGTTTGATGCAGCCCTGGTCTGTCTTCCGGCTGCAAAAAAACCCCGCCGGCGTGAACCGGCGGGGTTTGGTCTTTTGTCCCTTGCGGGAAAGACTTAGGCGTCAAGGCGCTCGATAATGATCGCCGGTGCCATGCCGCCGGCGGCGCACATGGTGACGAGGCCATAGCGGCCGCCCGAACGCTCAAGCTCGTCCAGCGCGGTGCCGATCAGGATGGAGCCGGTGGCGCCGATCGGGTGGCCGAGGGCCATGGCGCCGCCATTGATGTTCACCTTGTCGCGGTTCAGTTTCAGATCGCGAATGAACTTCTCGGCGACGACCGAAAAGGCCTCGTTGATCTCGTACACGTCGATGTCGTCCGTGGTCAGACCAGCTTTCTCGAGAACCTTGCGGGCCGCCGGAACGGGCGCGTTCAGCATCAGCGTTGGGCAGTCGCCCATGTTCGCCGTGGCGACGATGCGGGCGCGCGGCTTCAGGTTGTGCTTCTTCATGTAGCCTTCTGAGGCTAGCAGGACCCCGCCCGAGCCATCAACGACGCCCGACGAGTTGCCGGCGTGGTGCACGTGCTGGATCTTGCCTTTCAGCTGCGGATAACGGCTCTCGATCAGGCTGCCATAAGTCGTGCCCTTGTCGTCGACCGGGATGTTCCAGAACATGTTGAACACGGTCTTCAGGCCCGACAGGCTTTCCATCGTGGTGCCGGGACGCGGGAACTCTTCATGGTCCAGCGCAAGTGTTCCGTCCACGTTGTAGACCGGCACGACCGATTTGTTGAAGCGGCCTTCCTTGATGGCGCGGGCGGCGCGCTCCTGGCTGACGACGGCGAGCTGGTCAACCGCGGCGCGGTCGATGCCTTCCAGCGTCGCGATCGCGTCGGCGCAGCAGCCCTGCTGCGATTGCGGATGACGCTCGCGCAGGCGCAGGTTGCCGGCGTCCATCATCGGCGGGGATTTCGGATCGGCCGAAGCGGCCGTGTAGCTCATCATTTCGCAGCCGCCGGCGATGACACACTGTTCCATGCCGGACATGATCTGAGCTGCCGCCAGGTTCACCGTGGTGATGCCCGAGCCGCAGAAACGGTCCAGCGTCACGCCCGAGGCCTTTACATTGTAGCCGGCGTCGAGCGCCGCCATGCGGCCCATGTCGCCGCCTTGCAGGCCGCGCTGGCTCGAGGTGCCCCAGATGATGTCATCAACGGTTTCGGTGTCCAGCTTGTTGCGGTCGCGCAGCTGGCTGAGAACGGTTGCAGCAAGGTGCTGCGGGTGCATATGGGCGAGGGCGCCCTTGCCAACCTTGCCCACGCCGCGCGGGGTACGGACAGCATCAACGATAAAAGCGTCAGCCATGATGAAATCTCCCTTTTCTGAATGCCCTTTGCCGGTGGGCTTCGATGCCACGCCTTTACGCGAACGTAAGCGTAACCGGAAGCCGTGACGCCGGGTCAGCCGCTGCCGTTGAGGTGGCAGGCAGGGGCGGCAGGCGCTCTGTGCGGCTGCTTCAAACTATGAGATAAAAGGGATCTGGGAGAAACGCGCATGGCCACAGGCCTCGGAACTTTGCTTAAGCCCGCAGGGGTCCTGCTTATTTCGTTCGTTCTTGCCCCCGTTGCTGCAGCGGCGGAGCGCCTCGTGGTCCCGTTCCAGATCAGCGAGCTGGAACACATGCTAATCCCCTTGGAGATCAACGGCACGACGATCACCACCGGAGTTCTGGACACCGCCGCGACTTTTCCGATGATCGATAGCCGCACGGCCTTGCGCAGCGGCGTGGCTGCGCCGGATGCAGCCTCGCCCCGGATCAGCATTCTCGGCGTCAACGGAACGCAGGACTATCCGGTCGTCCGGCTGGAGAGCATTTCGTCCGGCAATGTGCGCCTGAACGCCGTGGAGGCTGCATACAACCGCGACCTCAGCATTCCGGGCACCGCTGCCAACGTGCTGCCGGCCTCGGCGTTTCCCGGAGATGTGCTGGAATTCGATTTCCGGGCCCGCAAGATCTCCGCCTATAACGGGCGGCCGGACCGGCCCAAGACAGAGGCCTACGATGTTGTGCCCTACGAACTCGATGAGGGGCTGATTTACGTAAACGTCCGCATCAATGGCCGGAAAGGCCGGGCGCTGATCGATACGGGCTCGAACCTCACTTATGTCAATTCCGTGTTTGCGGACCTGGCCCAACTGCGCAGCAACCCGGACAAGACCCAGCTTTTGCAGGGGGCCACCGGAGGTGATCAATCGATGCGCGTGGCCACTGCCCGAAAGGTGCAGATTTCCGACTTCAGCTTCAGCAATGCCGACCTCTTCGTCTCGGATCCTGAACTCTTCCGCCTGCTGGGCATCGATGCCGAGCCGGTCATGGTGATCGGACTCGATCTCCTGTCGGAGTTCCGTGTACAGTTCGACCGGCGCCGGAGCGAATTGGTGCTGATCCTGCCGCCGTCGCCGTTCGATCAGGCGAAGGTTGGCGTGAAGACCAAGCCTTCCCGCCTTCGTTAGCCGAACGCACCATAGGCATGTGTCAGCATCAGGCTGATTGCATGCAGTTCGCGATCGATCTCATCCAATGGCGTGATGATGTCTTTATGGATCCGGTCATAGCCATAACCGGATGTCTGGCCAGAGCCTGTCTCGGTCACCTGCGCCAGTGGTTGATCTTCGCCCCCATACCGCGGGAATATGCGCGTCAGCACTTCCACGGCTTCGGCTAGACGCAGTTCCGTCACCATACGGATGATGTCGCGCTGGCTCACATCGTGGCGCTCTGAAATGCGAGGGATGCTTCCCGAAAGCGCAATGGCTTTCATAATGAGAGCCTGCCGGATCGCATGCAGCACGTGCAGGTCCAGCCGGCTCTCCCGGCGCGCCGCCGCCGAGGGCGCACCGGAAACACGCGCGAGGAGGCGGTCAAACCGGCCAAGGTCGATGGAGAGGAGGTTTGCGATCCGGTGGATGGAGACGGCCGTCTCGTCGCGGCGCAGTACATAGTAGGCGGCGCGGTAGGCGCCTGCCTTGTCCGGCGAGGCGAGGCGGGCATGCGCAATCCAGACGCTTGGATCGAACAGGTTTGCGTAGGCCCGAAGTGTCGGAAGGCTGGTGCGTGTGCGCGCTTCGCTGGCGAGCAGGATCAGGCTTCGCATGCGCGCGCTGTCGCTGATCAGTGCAGCCAGACGCTCGCTCTCGCGCTGAAGCGACGAGCCGATACCAGCGGCCGTGTTAACCGGGATCCCCAGTTGGTGCAGTGTCGCATTGTGCGAGATCGCACGCAGCGCAGCCGGGCCGGTCGGGCCGCCGCTTCGCTTTTTTTGCCGCGAGCCCGCGCGTACCACGAGGCCCGCCGCAAAAGAGCCAAGCAGACGGCCATAATCGGCATCAGTAAAAAGCCGTTCGTGCCAGGCGCGCAGCGAGCGGTAGAAGTCCCAGACAAGGTCCGTACGAGTATAAAATGGGTCGGCTATATCCTTCGGCGGAACTGCCAGGCGGCTCTCTGCCCAGGCGGCAAAGGTCGTCTCGGCCAGTTCCGGGGTTGCAAAATGCAGGAACCCGTCGCCGCCCTGAAAGCTGACTTCGTGGATCAGCGGAACACCGCGCGTCGCTGCGCCGGCGCGGGTCCACGGGCTCAGCAAATGGTCAAACCGCTGCTGAAACGTGCCCGGCCAGGCCCCACGCCCCATCGACTCGCCATGAGTATTGAAAATCAGCAGGCTCACACTCGCCTTCGTTGCCGCAAGCGCGCGAATGATCTGGTTATGGATGCGCTCGATGGCCATCGAAGCAGCGACCTGTCCGATGAAGCGCCCCGAATCCGAAAAGCCCAGCTGGATGGACAAGCACCCGCGCGCCTTTACATAAGCGAGGAACTCCGGCTCCTCGAGCAGCCGCTCGATGAATCGCCCACCGGTCTCAAGGGCCTCCGGCGTCTCGAACAGCGGCGAAATGTCGAGTTGTCCGTCCACGCCGTACTGCCGGGCAAGGTATAGCGCGCCCATCACGGTCGCGGGGTTCTCGCTCTCGGCAATGAGGAAACGGATGACCGATCCGGAATCGATATGCTTCAGCATCTGCGCGCACATCATGAACTGGCGCCGCGCGGTGGATTGCTCGCGGAACAGGTCCGCAAAGTTCACCGGCAGAGGCACGGACTCGCGCGCTTTCTGCGCCAGCTCCGACAGCGCGACGCGGCCGAGTTCACGGTCTTCGGTCTCAAGGCCGAGGTCGCGCGCCAGCACGGTTCGCACCTGCGCGGCGTTAACCCGAAGGTGGATGCGGCCGGTGCCAAGTTGTAGCGCATCCATCTGCGACCGCAGTACGATGAGCTGCGCCGCCGTGACGTCCGGCACCTTGGAAATCGCCGCATCGATCACGTGCGTCAGTTCCCGGATATTCGTGATCTTGTCCGGGCTCTCGGCGGTCAGCGCATTTGCCGCTTCGACAAGCAGCTCGGCATCCGTCAGGTCAGCCGAGAACCGGACCGCATGGGCGTTTGCCGCCCTCGCCGCCCGCTTCAGCCGTTTCACCAGCGCGCCAAGCGAGGCCGGTGCTTTCACGCCGTCGATGATCGCTTCAAGCGCCGAGGCATAGCGCGAGAGCTGCTCAGCCTTCTCGCCAAGCCGCAACTGCACCGAACGAAACCACGGAATATCCGTCCGCCCGTCCAGGTCATAGCCGACCCAGCTCGCGATTGTCGGCAACGCGGGCCGGAGTGACTGCCAGGCGCCTGGATAGGCTTCACGGGCCATTTCGACGACTTGCGAGGCGTAAACGGCCTGTGCCTCGGCTGCATGACGCAGCGCGTCCTGTGCCTCACTATGCTCGCCGTCCAGCGTTATCGACCGGTTCCAGAGCCTGCCGTCTTCGCGGATCAGCTTTTTCAACGCCGCGCGCTCGCGCGCGCCGGGCTTTGTCACATAGGCGGCAAACGCGAGGCGCAGTGCCCGTGAGAGTGCAAAAGTCGGATGAGCCGTGAAGACGATGCCGCCGGTGGGCGTCTCCACCGCTGTCCGGAAAGCGTCGAACCCCTCGGCCGCCAAAGCCTTCAGCCTTGCCCGTACCGGTGCCCAGCCCGCGTTCGGGACGGCACCGGCATGCTGCTCGCGGAAATGTCCGGCGCGCTCGTCCAGAAGCATCAAGTGTACCTCGTCCGCCAATGCGGAGAGGTCTTCCAGCGCTGTCTCGTCGGCTTCCAGCTTCCGGAACAGCGTCTGGGCGAGGGAGAAGACCGAATTGGTGAGCGGGTCGGCGTCAATTCGCGCGGCCTCCCGCCGCAGGAAGTCCTGCGCCCAATCGAGGCTGAGGGAAGAGGGGGCGTGCCGTATCATTGAATAACTCAAACGCAGGAATTACAACGTTGTCAAAGCCGAACTGGTACTCTGTTGAGGCCTGCCTGCTTGCTGTTCATCTGAAATTAATCCGGAGCCGGCGGCAGGCGGGTTGAGCCGCCGCCGCTCGCACCTACATCCCGCCGCGAGGCGGACTTGCGCCCGGTTTTCGGAAGGGACTTATGTTTTCCCGGCGCCTCATCCTGGCTTTCGCTGCCTTCGCCTTGCTGGCCGTCGCGCTGGGCGCCCTGAATGGATGGGTCTCCCGCCTTGCCGAGCACCGTGTTGTGCGCGGCCGCGTCGCTGCAGACCTCCTCAGCACCTATCTTGACCTCTCGGCAGAAAAGGCCCGCCTAAGGGTCTGGGTTCTCCAGAGCATTGCAGACCCGGCGACCGATCCTGAAACCGGACCAGGCCTCGCCCAGAGCATGCGCCGGGATATCGAAACCCTGCGCGGCCTCGCGGCAGAAGCGGCGCGCATGGACGGCAACGATCCGCTGCTCGCGAAGGAGCATGTAGAGCGGGCGCGCACCATAGACCTGCTCGACAGTTCCGTCGCGTCGATGCTCAACCGGGTCGATGTCATAAATGATCGCGCGAACAGCGCCGGCGGCCGGATCCCGCTGAGCGCCGTGGACGAGGTCTTCGACCGCTATGGCCAGTATGACGTCCGCGCGCTGCTGAACCAGGCGATCGCCGCGGAAACCGAGGCCCTTCGGCGTGACCGGGCCTCGGCCGACGAATCTCTCGCGCAGGCGCAGGCTGTGTCCAACATTGCCGCCAGCTCGATTGTCATCCTCGCCGTCATCCTGTCCGTCTATTTTTCGTTTGCCCTGCGCCGCCCCCTGCGCGAACTGACCGCCGGTGCGCAGGCCTTCGAAGCGGGCGACCTTGCCTACCGCATCCCCGCGCTGAGCAAGGATGAATTCGGCACCTTGGCCAGCCGGATGAACCAGATGGCCAGCCAGATAGACCTAACCAGCCAACGCGAGCGCGAATTGCGTTCAGGACTTGAAGTGATGGTCAGTGAACGGACCGTTGACCTACAGGCCGCTGTGGCTGACCTTCAACGATCTGAGGCGCGTCGTCGGCAACTGCTTGCCGACATCGGCCATGAGCTGCGCACACCAACGACGGTGATCAGGGGGGAAGCTGAAGTCGCGCTGCGCGGCCGCGAAATGACGGATGCGGCATACCGCGAAAGCCTTGTGCGGATCGCCACGAGCGCTGAACAGCTTGGAAAGCAGATCGAAGACCTGCTGACCATCGCACTCGACGATGCAGAAATGCTGACGCTGAAGACCGATGTGGTCGAGCCTGAGCTGGAGCTGCGACGGGCCATCAGCCAGGTCAGCACACTTGCAAACCTGCGCCAGGTCCAGTTGGTGCCCGCTCTGCAGGATGCAGAGGCCTTTGTTCAGGGCGATGCCCGCCGCCTCGGCCAGATCATGAGCGTGCTGCTCGATAATGCGATCCGCTATTCTCATCCCGGCGGCCGGGTCGAAGTTTCGACGCGTTGCAGCCCGGATGGCTGGCACCTTGAAGTGCGTGATTTCGGGATCGGCATTCCGGAAGAAGACTTCCCGCGAATCTTTGAGCGCGGCTTCCGCGCTAGCTCCGCGCGCACGCACCGCGCCGACGGTTCCGGTCTGGGGCTGTCTATTGCCAAGGCCTTTGCCGAACGCCATGGCGGTAAACTTGAACTTGAAAGCGTCGTCGGGCGAGGCACCACCGTCCGGCTCAGTGTGCCGACGCTCGCGCTTGAGGCTGCCTGATGAACATTCTGATTGTTGAAGACGACCAGCGCGTCTCTGATTTCCTCGAACGCGGCCTCAAGGCTGAGGGCTACCGCATACGTGTTGCCGCAACAGGTACAGACGGTCTCGACGCGTGTCGCGCGCTCTGGGACGAGCAGGTGCAGACCGGTGCTCGCGGCCTGGTACTACTTGACCTCATGCTCCCCGGCATGAATGGCATGGACCTCTGCCAGACGCTGCGCGCCTCGCACATCAACTTGCCGATCCTGATGCTGACAGCGCTCGGCCGCATCGAAGACCGCGTCGCTGGTTTGCGCATGGGCGCTGATGACTATCTCGTCAAACCATTTGGCTTTGAAGAGTTGCTTGCGCGCATCGAAGCTTTGCTGCGCCGGGGGCCGCTGATAGCCGAGCCTTCTGGCGCCGTTCTGAAAGTGGCAGACCTTGAACTGGATCGGTCGCGGTTCACGCTCCACCGGCGCGGTGAGGAAATCCGGCTGACGACCAAGGAATTGGCTCTGCTCGAACTTCTTATGTCAGCGCCCGGCCGCGTCTTCAGCCGCCAGCGCATTCTCACGAATGTCTGGGGCATTGACGAAGATCCGCTCACGAACGTTGTGGACGTTTACATCCGCCGGCTACGCTCGAAGGTCGATGAGCCGTTTGGCACCAGCATCATCGAAACGGTCCGCGGCGTAGGCTACCGTATCCGCGGATAAAAAAGGCGGCCACCTTCTGGTGGCCGCCCCCGAAAAGTCTGTTGCGCCGTCAGTTCGCTGCGTAGGGCAGCGAAGAGTGATGCAGCACGATGCGCAGGTTGCCCTGCTCGTCGCGCTTGTAGCCCCAGGTCTTGTCGACTTCCGTCACGTTCCCGTCCTCGTTGGTGAGGCGCACCTTGCCCATCGACATGGCGACGTCCCCGTCGATGAAGATTGCCGCGTTCTCTGTCTCGAACTTGCGCCAGTCATTCAGTGCAAAGCCTTTGTCGGCCGGGAAGTCAGCGTCGCCGCCGACGAAATAGGCCAGGGCCCCGTCACGCGTGGTGCGGAAGGTTTGCGGGGCAGTGGTCAGTGTCGGCTTGAAGAGCACGGGGCCGAGATTGTAGCCGTATGCAGAGTCGAGCACTTTCTCGGCGGTCGCCTTCGCAGCATCAAACCCGCCCTTGTCATAGTCCGTCGAAATCTGCACCAGAGCCTTGCCCCAGGCTTGTTGCGCAGCGAGCACTTCGTCGCGCGTGATCTCCCGGGTCTGCGCCGTCGCTCCGGGTGCGGAGGATGCTGCAGCAGAAGTCGTCTGGGCCGTGGCGCAGGCGCCAGTCGCGATGGCCGAGGTCAGGAAAAGGGCAGGCAGGAGTCGAAGCGTGCGTTGGCTCATGGTCTTTTGTCCTCTGTGTCATCGTGCGGCGGGCGCCACACTGTGACCTGCGAAATGGCAGGGCCGGGTGAGAACTGCCTGAAAATCGAATGACGCAGCGATTACGTCCGGATGAACAGAAGATTACGAACTCGGCGGAAGCTTGAACCCCAAGGGGTGGCCAATACTTCGCGGTCATCTCGCCAGGCTCTGCAGCTGTCCGGAAGGCCGCAGACCGAGTCGCAACTCTTAACGCAAGAAGACTGCACCCATGATGCTTTCAATCCGTTCCTGTCTTTTCCTTGCCGCCGCGGGCGCTCTGGCCGGCACCGCACAGGCGCAATCGCTGACCGGCAATGCCGGTTCGGCCAACATTACTGCCGGGGATCGCGCCGCGGAGTTCCGCGCAGGCCTTGACGATGAAGGCAACGTGCAAAGCCGCGTCCACTTCGAGCAGGCCTTCACGGGATGGTATCAGCTGCGCGCCATTGCAGCGTTCCGCCAGCCGGACGGTCAAGGCTGGGACTATTCGGGCATGACGCTCGAAAACTGGTTTCAGTGGTCGGAAGAGAGCAGCGATAACACTGGTTTCAATGGCGGTCTGCGGCTCGCCTATACGTTCACGCCAGACGGCGCGCCCGATGAGTTTGCGGCGCGCCTCACGTTGACAGACCGGTTCGCCGGGAACTGGGAATGGCGAGCCAATCTGATTGCCGCCACTGAAACGGGCGATCAGCGCGCAGATGGCGCAGAGCTTGAAAGCCGTTTGCAGCTTACACGTGCGTTGCCAGCGGGATGGATCGACACCACCGGGATGCGTTTCGGCGCAGAGCTGTTCAGCGAGTATGGAACCACGGAGGATCTGCCGGGATTGGATCAGCAAGCCCACCAGTTCGGCCCCGTTTTCAAGGCGGAATGGGATAATGGCATTTATCTGCAAACTGCCGTGCGCGCCGGGCTGACCAGCGGTTCGGACGACTTCATGGGCAAGATTTTTGTCGGGCGCGAGTTCTGAGGAGTCCCTGCAGGCATTCAATCCGTAAAGGGAGAGCCGGCGGCCCCGGATGAACAGGGCCGCCGGCGTTTGAAGTCAGCCTGTCGATTTGGCTTCTGCCAACTCAGGCTTTTCGGCTCGCGTCTTGATCAGGGAGTAGATGATGCCGCCCGCAAGTAGCGCCAGCGTGACGCTGAGCGAGATTGCCGGCGGTACTTTCGCAAGGCCCAGCATGTCCGCGAGGAAGATCTTCGATCCGATGAAGATCAGCACCAGCGATAGCGCGTGCTTCAGATAGATGAAACGGTGCACCATGGCAGCCAAGGCGAAGTAGAGCGCACGCAGGCCAAGAATGGCGAACAGGTTCGACGTGTAGACCAGGAACGGGTCCGTCGTGATCGCGAAGATCGCGGGGATCGAGTCGACCGCGAAGATGACGTCGGCAAACTCGACCATTACCAGAGCCAGGAAGAGCGGAGTTGCGACCGTAACGACCTTACCCGTCTTGCTGTCCGGTTCACGTACGAAGAAGCGCTGGCCATGCAGCGTATCCGTCACCCGCATATGCTTGCGTACGAACTTCAGCACCGGACTCGAGGCCACATCATACTCGCTGTGACCTGCTGACAGCATCTTGATGCCGGTGAAAATCAGGAACGCCGCGAAGATATACAGCACCCAGCTGTATTGTTCGACAATCGTCGCGCCGGCTGCAATCATGATGCCCCGGAGCACGATCACGCCGAGAATACCATAGAGCAGCACACGGTGCTGATAGGCGCGCGGGATGCCGAAATAGGCAAAGATCATTGCAATGACGAAGACGTTGTCCATCGCGAGGCTCTTCTCGACGACGAAGCCTGTCCAGTAGAGCACGGCGTCCTCCTGGCCGCGCAGGTGCCAGACCCAGCCGCCGAAGGCGAGACCTATGATGATGTAGAACGCAGAAAGCATCAGGCTTTCGCGCACGCCGATCTCGTGGGACTCTCGGTGGAGTACTCCAAGGTCAAAGGCGAGCAGCAGAACGACAATACCGATGAACGCGGCCCACAGCCACAAGGGCGTGCCGAGCACGTTCGTCAACAGAAAATCCATAATTGATCACTCCACCCGGCGGATCACGCGTTATGCTCCGACATCGCAAGTGTGCGGGCAGCACTTGCCAGAGGGGCCCGGTCGCGGTCGCCGATATGGTTTCGGTATGATCCGTAGCAAGAGGATTGCCGGGCCTGATGACCGGCGATCCGGGATTGCCGCTGTCGCCCGATCGATTGCATGCTTGGCCATCGAGGGTGGCCTCCTATTCACGACCCAGTAAAATATGGAGAAATCGCTTCATTCGGTTGCCTTGGTGCCGGGCCTTCATAGGGCGGGCCTATCGTTCCAATCTCGATTTAGTTTCCTCTCGGACGTCTTTGGGTGAATGCGAGAGGATCGCTGAGCCATAGGATTGCCCTATGACTGCAAGCGTAAATTCGTCTTGGCGATATCGCCGCCGCATAGCGACCTCTCTGCCAAACCCCGCTCCAAAGCGCGGGCCAAGCGTCCAACCTCCGGAGATTAGAATGTCGGAACTGAACTACGCATCCAGGACTGCGCCGCAAGCGCCCAGCATGGCCGTGGATACGGGCCTTCGTGCATACATGCTGGGCATCTATAACAAGATGGCTCTCGGTCTCGCTGTTTCGGCGACTATTGCGTGGACGGTAGGCTCGGTACCTGCACTGTCGGCCATGATCTTTGGCACGCCGCTCCGCTATGTCGTCATGTTCGGCCCCATCGCGCTGCTGCTGGTCGCGGCATTTGCCATGCGCCGTCCGTCGCCGATGGCGGCAAACCTGATCTACTGGTCTGTCGCGTCACTGATTGGTGCCAGCCTTGGCGCCTGGGTGCTTGCCGCACGCCTCGGTACGGGTGCAGACTTCCTCACCATCGCAAAAGCCTTCTTCATCACGGCGGCTGCCTTCGGATCGCTCAGCCTCTGGGGCTACACAACCCGCAAGGATCTTTCCGCATTCGGAACAATCCTCATCATGGGTGTTGTTGGCCTTGTGCTCGCTTCGCTGGCAAACCTCTTCTTCCAGTCATCGTTGCTGAGCTTCGCCATCTCTGTCATCGGTGTTGTTGTTTTCTCGGCGCTCACGGCGTTCGACACGCAGCGTCTGAAGTACGAGTATTATGATCTCGCCGGTGACGCCCGGGCAATGGCCGCTGCGACCACCCTCGGAGCGCTTTCGCTTTACCTGAACTTCGTGAACCTCTTCCAGTTCATCCTCTCGATCCTTTCCCCACGTGAAGAATAATCCAGGGCAGGTGACTCAAAAGCCGGCGGTGCAGGAATCTGCGCCGCCGGTTTTTTTGTTTCTGGTATCGGATTGCGGAACAAAAAAATCCGCCGGCGGGGAGAGGGTGCCCACCGGCGGTAAGGATCGTACGTTGGCTAGCGCCGCCATACGGTCTGGAGAGGGGGCTTTGCAACCGCGAGGGCAGGCTGCAACACGCGCCGCCGCCGGGTGTGCCGTGCTGGCTTCACAGCCTGACGCGGCTTGTCCGGAAA
Organism: uncultured Hyphomonas sp.; assembly: GCA_964643405.1. Taxonomy (GTDB): domain Bacteria; phylum Pseudomonadota; class Alphaproteobacteria; order Caulobacterales; family Hyphomonadaceae; genus Hyphomonas. The sequence goes on from CAZXQD010000027.1 coordinate 15,901, forward strand.
CAGCATGTCGAAATCAGCGGGCGAGAGCACTCAGATGCTCCGCAGTCCGCTGGCGCGCCGTGCACGGACTTTCCGGCGCTTGCGCCAGTCCCGGCGCTCCGGGTGTCCGGGCCGCGCAGCGAATGAAGTTGCTTGCGCGGTCGCCGGAAGATGGCCTTGTCCGGCTACACCGACTTGGCCGATGGCTTGGTGATTGTAGCTCATGATGATCTCCTCACTGCGAACCGCTGTCTGGTTCACGGACGAAATGGGGCTTGAATAACGATAGTGCCAATCTAAGTATTCTTTCGATCTGATAGTGAAAGGCTATGAATTGAGACCGACCCTCCGCCAGATGCAGTACCTGATCGCCATCGCCGACACCGGCAAGTTCGGTGATGCCGCCCGTCAGGTGAATGTCAGCCAGCCCAGCCTTTCTGCACAGATTGCCGAGATGGAAGCGAGCCTTGGCGTGCAACTTGTCGAGCGTTCCCGCCGCGGCGCCATGCTCACCATAGCGGGACAGGAGCTTGTGCGCCGTGCACGGAACATCCTGCGCGAGGTGGAGGATCTGAAGGCCGTCGCCCGCTTCGGCCGGTCCGAGTTGTCCGGCCGCTTGCGGCTTGGCGTGCTGCCGACTGTCGGGCCATACCTCCTGCCGCTTGCGACCGGTGAACTGCACAAGCGCTTTCCCGATTTGCGCCTCAGTGTGCGCGAAGAGCGTACCGTCGATCTGGATGAGCACCTCCAGTCCGGGGAGTTCGACACGATCATTTCGTCAGCGATCGACCACGAAAACATCCACCACGAAGTCCTTTTCTCGGAGCGCCTCTATGTCTGTGCGCCGGCCGAGGACCCGCTGTCGCAAGGCGAAGGCCCGGTGCGCCTGAAGGAACTGAAAGGCCATTCACTTCTCACGCTTGGCCAGGGGCATCGCCTGAACGCGATCATCCGTGAACTCGCCGCTGCTTCCGGCGCGGTTGTCAGTTCGGAATATGAAGGCACCAGTCTGGATGCCATTCGCCTCATGGCTGAAATGGGGGCGGGCGTGGCCATCTTGCCCAGCCTCTATGCGCTGTCGGAAGCGCGCCGAAACAAGGGCCTCAATGCGCGCCTCATCGACCACCCGCTCGCCCGGCGCGAAGTGTCCCTGATCTGGCGTGACACCTCGCCTCTTGCGGCCAGCCTGCAAGGTCTCGCCGGGCCTCTGCGCGGTGCCGCAGAGAAGCTTCTACGCAATGAATGAGCATTTTTTGATAGTCTGAGGCTATCGATCGTATCCCATCATTCGATTGGCGTCTGCACGGCGCGCTCCGCTAGAGCCCTCCAGCAAACGGAGGCGGCGCACGCCTCCCGACCAGGGAGCTTATCCGTATGGACATCGCGCTCGCCACGCTCCTTTCGCCGATTGTCCTGTTCTTCCTGCTCGGGCTCGGGGCGGCGCTGCTCAAATCCCAGATGACGATCCCGGAAGCCTTCGCAAAGGGTCTTGCGATCTATCTGATGATGTCCATCGGCCTGAAGGGTGGCGTCGCCATTTCAAAAGGTGATCTCGGCTGGGATGCCGGCTTTGTGATGATCTCGGCGGTGGCCCTGTCATTCCTGCTGCCTGTGATCGCCTACGGTCTCCTGCGGCTCACCACGCGCCTCGGCGCGGTGGATGCCGCCGCCACCGCTGCGCATTACGGATCCATATCCATCGTCACCTTCGTCGCCGCTGGCCAGGCCATCGCCGCGGCGGGTCTTGAAACCTCCGGCTATCTTGTTGCCGTTGCCGCCTTGATGGAAGTACCGGCGATCATCTCGGCACTGATCATCGCCCATCGAAGCCCCGGCAGCCAGGAAAGCGTAGCCGGGTCGGACCGGGGCGAGCTTGCCCGCGAAGTTATGCTCAACGCCTCGGTTGTCGTGCTCATTGGTTCGCTGATCATCGGCTGGATCAGCGGCGAGAAAGGCATGGCAACGATTGCGCCCTTCTTTGTCGCGCCGTTCCAGGGTGTGCTGTGTCTCTTCTTGCTGGACATGGGCCTCTCGGCCGGGCGCGGCCTGCGCAACGGCTGGCGCCAGCTCGGCCCCGGCACGATTGCCTTCGGCGTCTACATGCCGCTGGTATCGGGCCTCCTTGCCGCCGGCGTCGCGGCGCTGAATGGCATGGGCACGGGCGATGCCGCGCTGCTTATAACGCTGGCGGCCTCGGCCTCTTACATCGCTGTGCCCGCGGCCATGCGCCTCGCCCTGCCGAAAGCCCGACCCTCCATCTATCTCACGCTCTCGTTGGGCATTACATTCCCCTTCAATCTCATCCTTGGCCTGCCGCTTTATATCTGGCTGGCAAAGGCCATCACGCCCGGAGCCGCCTGACCCATGCACACGCGCCACCGCCTTGAGCTGATCATCGAGCGGATGGCCGCTCCGCGCGCCTGCAACATCCTCGAAGCGTCGGGGCTCAAAGGCTATACAATCCTGCCCGCACTCTCCGGGTTCGGCGGCAAGACCCGCTGGAGCAGGGATACGGACATGTCCGCTTCCAGCGACATGGTCATCATAATCTCCATCGGGGCAGATACGCAGGTGCAAGCGGCACTTGCGGAGCTGGAGCGTCTGCTCGGCAGTCATATCGGTGTGCTGAGTATCGGCGAGGTGAAGGTGCTTCGCCCGGATCGCTTCTAGCGTTCTGCCGAAATCAAAAGCGCCGCCCCGATTCCGGAGCGGCGCTTCGCTGTTCAGAAGTCGAAGAGGTCCAGCAGCCTCGACTTTCGATCCATCCGCCCACGGCGGGACGGGCCGTCATCTTCGAATTCATCCTCACCCCGGCGCAGGCGCGCTCGGGACGGGATTTCCTGCTCGGCATCCTCGCGGATGATTTCGATCAGCTTCTCGAGTTCGCCCCGGTCAAGCCAGACACCGCCTGTTGAAGGGCATACGTCAATTTCGATACCGTAGCGGCGGACTGTGCGCATGGGCGCGCCATCGATTGGCGATGTGTGCAGTGGCATGCTCAATGTCCTCCGCCAAGCTGCTGCGTGGGCGCCGGAACGGTGGCTGCAGGAGGCTGCCATCGCCTCTGACGGGTCGCGCTACGTGTACGCTTCTGCCGGATCGCCTCCCGAATGCGGTCGCGGTAGGCGAGGCGCAGCTTCTTCAGAGAGGTGATATAGAGCGTGTCGGGTGCCGGCGCCTTGAGGGCGTCTTCAATCCGGCGCTCGATAGCGGCGTGGCGCTGGGCCAGGGCGTGGATGTAGTTGGATGACATGGCATACTCCTCTTGCTTGGCTGCGGGAGTTGCAGTGCGGGCTGTCTGACATTTCTGCATTGAGCCGGCACCGGGTTTACTCCCGGTGCGGTCCGACATCGCAGGCGCCTCCTCAGGGGAGCGCCACCTGCCAGAGGGGCCCGGTCCGCACACTGAACATCTGGCCATCGCACCTGAGGATTGCAAGCGACAAGTCTTCATCAACACGAGACTTCATTGGAATTTAATGTCCGCACCCTGCTCCAAGGCGCGCAACGGCATCCATGCCCGCCGTTGCTTAACCCGGGCGGTTTTGCAGGCTGCCACTTGCACTTCTTCACGCTGAGATTAGGCAAGCATATGCCCTATACCCTGACAGCGCTCGCCGATCTCCTGAACGCACCCTTTGACGAGATCATTGACGTTCGCTCGCCCAGCGAGTTCGCTGAGGACCATGTCCCCGGCGCGATCAACCTGCCGGTTCTGGACGACGAGGAACGCGCCCGCGTCGGAACCATCTACAAGCAGGAAAGCGCCTTCCTTGCCCGGAAAATCGGCGGCGCGCTGGTGGCGCGGCGGGCCGGTGCGAATATCGAGGCGCACCTGCTGGACCGCCCCGGCAGCTATCGCCCATTGGTCTATTGCTGGCGCGGCGGTATGCGGTCCGGGGCTTTCGCAACCATCCTGAAGCAGATCGGCTGGCGCGCTGAAACCCTTGAAGGTGGATACAAGACCTATCGCCGCCTGGTCGTGGACCTGTTGCACAGGCCCCGCGCGCCGAGCGAAGACTTCATCGCCCCTTTGATCGTGCTCGACGGCAATACCGGAACCGCGAAGACTGAGCTGCTCCAATACCTTGTAGCGCAGGGTGCGCAGGTTCTGGATCTGGAACGCCTCGCCCGGCACAGGGGCTCGCTGTTCGGCGAGCTGCTGGAGGATCAGCCAGCACAGAAAGCGCTGGAGAGCGCGATCGCCATGAAGGTTGTATCGTTTGATGCAAAGCGGCCAGTCTTTGTTGAGGCTGAGTCGAGCCGGATCGGCAGGCTGACCCTCCCGCGCATCCTTTGGGAGCGCATGCGCCGCGCGCCGCGAATATACATTCAAGCGAGACTGGAAGCGCGCAGTGCATATCTGGCCAGCACGTATGGCGATGTCGCGGCTGACCCGGAGCGGCTCGGCCGTACCATCGACCGTCTGCGCCCGTATCACCCTGCTGACCGCATAACGGCCTGGCAGGAACTCGCTGTCGCTGGACGTATGGAGGAACTGGCCCGCGAAATCGCAGAGTTTCACTACGATCCGAAATATGCGCGCCAGCGTGCCCGTGAAACGCAGCCCGAACTGGGGCAGGTACGCCTTGAAGACTTTTCGCAAGCGGCGCTGGAGCGTGCTGCCTTTGATATCATCGTGATGGCCGACAGCGGCGCCGGGGCAATCAGATGACTTTGATCGAGGGGGCGCCGCGAATGATTTTGCCGATCAGCCATCCTGTTTCACCAGCATCAGAAAGCGTCGCTATCAGGTCCGCCACCTTTGCCTCGGGCACGGCAGCCAGAAGGCCACCCGCAGTCTGTGGATCATAGAGCAAGTCACTGGCGGCTGAGACAGGGCGTTCAACCCGGCCGTCCAGGGATGAATTGGCTTGCCAGATCGAAGAACGGACGCCTTGAGCTGCCAGCCGCTCGGCACCCGGCATCAGTGGAATGGATGACAAGGACAGTTCAGCCGCTGCGCCAGAAGCCTCCAATATGCTCATCAGATGCCCGGCGAGGCCGAACCCCGTCACATCCGTCATCGCATGTGCACAAGGCGCCAGGATGCGTGACGCGGTAGCTTGCGGGCGCTGCATGATCTCAAGGGCTTGCCGGACATCATTTCCTCGCGCCGCGCCGCGCATGTGTGCCGCTAGAATAACGCCGGACCCGATTGGCTTGGTCAGCACAATCGCGTCGCCTTCGCGTGCCCCCGAAAGGCCGATAGCGTCGCGTACCAATAGTCCGGTCAGCGACAAACCCACTGTCAGCTCTCGCCCGATGCTGGTGTGACCGCCCACAAGGTCAGCGCCCGCCTCTCGCAGTTCGGCATTCACGGCCGTGGCAACTTCGCCCACGGTTGCCGCCTGCAGTGCGGCGCTCATCCGCGGGATGGTCAGCGAAAGCAGCGCAGACTGGGGCAGCGCGCCCATCGCCCAGATGTCTCCCAGCGCGTGGACTGCGGCAATCCGGCCCATAAGGTAGGGATCGTCGATGAATGCGCGCAAATGGTCCGTTGTGAACACCTGCAACTGACTGCCGGTACGCAGCACCGCGCTGTCATCGCCCCGCCCGCGCACCGTGTCGTCGCGCATCGGCGGGCCGATATCTTTCAGCGCCGCATCCAGACTGGAACGTCCGACCTTCGCCCCGCAGCCGCCGCACAGCATGTCAGGCGGTGCGTCGCCTGCCTGGTCAAGCGCGCGCTCGGATGGCAGTTCAGGCGCGCGCATCTGCGGCAGGTCATTCAGCCGGGACATGAATGTGCGGTCGATATGGTCCTTCAGCGCCCATATCTTGTCGCCGGCCATTGCAAAACCATGCTTCTGTCCAATAGCGGTCTTGCCGCCCATCGAGATCAGCTTCAGGTAATCCGATTGCGGATGATACGCCGCCATCGGCCTGCCTGAAAGCGCGGATCTCAGGTTCTGGAATAGGATCGGCGCCTCGCGTACAGCGAACACGCCGGCCTTGGGGCGCGGAGCGTAGCTCAGGTGCGCGCAGTCGCCCACGGCAAAAACGTTCGGATCGCTTGTCGAGCGCAGGTCCGCGCCGACATCGATGAATCCGTCCGTCTGCGAGAGACCCGTCTGCGCGGTCCAGTCATACGCGCGTGCCCCTGCGGCGCTGACCGTGAAGTCCGCGGCGAGTGTCCGCCCATCCGAGAGCTCCGCCGCACCCTGCCGCAGGCGGACGATGCGCACGCCGGTCAGGGACTCAATGCCCAGTCGGCCGCAAGCTGCAAGCAGCCGCCGCCGCGTGCCGCCATGTGTTGCCGCAAGTATTTCGCGGCCCGCTTCAATCAGTGTCACGCGAGCTTCCGTGAGACCCTCGGCGCGCAACCGATACGCCATGGCGAGCGCGAGTTCGACACCCGCCACGCCGCCGCCGATGACAATGCACCGCGCCGGCGCATGGCTCGTTTTCCGTTCCGCGACAAAGGCCTCCCAGGCTGCGGCGAACGGGCCCATCGGTTTTACCGAATGGGAAAACGCTTCAAAGCCTTCGACATCCGGCAAAATTGCGGTTGCGCCGATATCGAACGATACAATGTCGTAGCGCACAGGTGGGCGGCCAGCGAGGTGAACGCGCCGAGCCTCCCTGTCGAGGCCGATTGCCTTGTCAAAGATGATCCGTGCCCCCGCAAACCTTGCCAGTCGCACAAGGTCGATCTGGATATCCTCCAGCGTATAGTACCCGGCCACAAAGCCTGGCAGCATTCCGGTATAAGTGGCGCAGGCTTCCGGGTCGATCAGCGTCAGCCGTGCGCCCGGAAGTGGATTCATGCCCCAGCGGCGCAGGACCAGCGCATGCGTATGGCCTCCGCCGACGAGCACGAGATCTCTGGAAAGGGGCCAGTCAGCGTCCATCACATCCGGGGTTCAGAATTGGGCTTGCCGATCTGCTTTAGGAGACCTCGCCGCCGGACGCCAGCCACGCGCCCCGCCGCCGCAAGTCCGGTCAGGCACCTGCGGCGGCGGGGATAATCAAAGCGTCAGCGCGTCGAGCACCTGCTGCAGCACGGCTCTCGCCTTGGCCTGCATTTCGGCGTCCGTCGCATCCTGGATCGGATGCGGGACAAGCACATAACGCGCATCATTCATTCCGAGCGCCTTGCGCTGGAAGTCTGCGGCTTCGTCAAACTCCGAAGAGGCGATGCTGACGGACGGGATTCCCTGGATTTCAAACCAGACTGTGTCGTGCAGACTGCACGTCGTACAGGAACCTCAATCCGCAAGTGCCTCGATCAGGTAGTCGACCTTGCCGGCGATCTCGCGGCGCAGGTCATCCGGGCAGGGCTTGGTGAAGGTCGGCTTGGCGAACCGCTCCACCTTGATGCCTGGCACGGCGGCGAGCAGTTGGCGCTCCAGTTCGTCGAGCAGCACATTGCCGCGCGGCTTGCGGATATCCATCAGGCCGACCGTTCCGCTGATCTCGCCCTTGCGCGGGCTCACCTGCCGTGCAACGGGCTTTCGCTCATCGGTGGGGTCAAGGATTATCGTCATTCATCCTCCTCTTTCTGCCACTCCGGCGCCCAGAGTAGCGGCATTTGCCTGTCCGCCTAGTCTGAATCGATCAGCCGGGAGACCGATTGCGAGCCGATTTCACCCGTCGCCCATCCATGGAAGGCTGAACTGAACTTGCCGGCATCCGACCCGGCCACGACGATGTGGATGTATTGTTCCCCGGCAAACTTGGGCGCCATCGCCGCCAGCCGTTCGGCCCCCATCTTCTCCGCTATGGCCGCCGGTATGCCCGCGCCCGAAACCGGGTCGGCGACCATCTCGCGGAGCGGCCGGCGCGTCACTTCCTGGATCCGCGCTCGCAGGCGCTCCTTCGAATAGTGCCCTTCGCTCATCAGCGTGTCGATATGTTCCGGGCAGACCACCAGCAACGTATCCACAGGCAGGTTATGCAGCTTAGGAAGGAAAACGCCCTCGAGCCCGAGACCGATGGAACCTGCCACCTGATCCGGCGCCCGCGATTCCTGGTCGACGATATGCACCGGCCCGCCGGTCATCGCAAAGATGGTCACCACCGAGTCTTCCTTGCGGAAGCCGCGCTCGACATGCAGCGGTGGCCATGGCGAACGCTCCTCGTTCTCGGCAAAGCACATGGTGTACTTCATCGGGTTGCCGAGCGTGGACCGCTCGACACCGCCCGGTTTGCCGCCGCCGACATTGCCGACGATCAGCCTGATGGCGCGGCCGATCGTGGCATTGGCCCGGTTGCCGGATCCGAGCGCAGCGAGGCCCTTGTTCATGCCGATCCGTTCACGGATGGGTCCGTTGACGACAATCACGGGCGCTGCCCCCATCGTGGTGGCCGTCACGCCGTGAACGTTGAATTCATCTGTACACACTGCCTCCAGCGCAGCGATGATCACCGGCATATATTCCGGTTTGCAGCCTGCCATCACGGCATTGATCGCAACCTTCTCCACTGTGGCTTCGCCCATGTTGGGTGGCACGATGGCGACCAGTTCCTGCGGCGCGCGCCGGGTGCCCTGCATCATTCGCAATACGCGTTCCGGCGTCGGCGGTACCAGCGGCAGCCCGTCCGAGAAGCCCTGATCAAACATGAATTCTGATACATCATCGGCGGCCGCAATCTCGATCCGCCGGGCTTTCAGCAGGCCGCCATCCCGCTCTGCAACCAGCTTGTCAAAAATCTCCGGATACAGATGTTTCGATCCGCAACCCGGCCGCCAGGCGGGCAGGCTGTCCCAATCCACTTGAGCAGCGGGCAGGCCCAGGCTCGCAGCAATCTGCCCGTTCAGGTCCTGCCATTCCTGTCGCACGAATCCTTCGAAATGCGACAGAACTTCGCCCTTCTCATCGATCCAGAAGACGGACGGGACGATCTCGATATCCCAGTCGAACGAGGTCTTGCAGGCGCTGTCATCGAGGATCGGGAGCGTAAGGCCGTGCCGGTCGCGCAGCACCAGATTTCCCTCTCCCGATTGAGCCGGCATCACCACGGGGATTGCCGCCCCGTAAGCCCGGTGCAAAGCCTGAACCACCGGCGCCGCCGTGTTGCAGGTCTCGCAATCCTCTTTGACGAATACGACCAGCGCTGGGCCGGGGGCCGGGAGGCTGAACGTCTCACCCGTCAGGGCTTTCAGCGAGAAGGCAGGCTTTGTATCGGTCATGGCACAGTCCGTTCCGGTTTGACGGTATAGTCTGTGCCCCGGCGGATTTGTCCAGACTGACGCGGGGGCGCCGGCGGAGGTGGATGGGAATCGAACCCACCACGCGCCGGTTCGGCGCGTCCATGGTTTTGAAGACCAGGGAAGCCACCAGACTCCAGTCACCTCCATTGCGCCGGAACACTAGCGACCGGCAGCGGCGCGTCAAACGTCATGCAACATGCCGCATATCGCCCGTCCGCACCGTGACACCGAGGCCGTCCAGATGCTCGAGCAGCGGCACAATGCTCTTTCGGTTGGTCGCAAGTGCCGTCCGAGCCTCGCTGGTGGTGAAGGCCGTGCGTCCGGGAAAGGCGTCTGCAAGCTTGCGGATGGCGGCGGCAATCGCCTCCACATGGAACAACAGCCTCTGGTTCAGGGCCACATTGTCGAGTTCGACCACACGGCCGGAGTTGATCAGCAGTGCAAGAAGGTCCGCGTCTTCCGGCGTCTCCGAGAACGTGCCAGCAACCGGTGCGGTGAGCCCCGCGGCTTTCAGCGCGGTCTCGATCTCGTTCATCCGCGCCTTATGCGCCAGCGAAAGATGGTTTGCGGGTGCATGATCTGTCATCGCGGCGTTGGTCGCAGTCACCGTGATCAAACCCGCGTCTGCAAGTTGTGCTTCAATGTGCGCGCAAAAGGCCGGTGCAAGTTTCGGGTCCGCCAGTTGCTTGCGCGGCGCAGACAGCCTGAGCGGCGCTGCGGCATGGAGGGTAACGAGCTTTTCAAGATAGGCTGCCTTCGCCGCTTCGATTGAATCCTTGGGTGCGCAGGCCGCTTCGCCCACAGGAACGAATCCGACCTCAAGCGCTTCAGCGATGCGATGGTCAGGCTGCCGGGCAAGGCGCGCAATATCCGCGATCCGCGCGAGGCCGCTGCCTTCCTTGGCGAGCGCTGCTGCAAGCCCCGGAACGTCCCGGGATCGTGCGGCCGTCAAAGTCGCCTGCCGGGCTGCCTTGCCTGCGGCGAGCGGGGGCGCTGCCGGATCAAGGATTTGCGCGCCGCCCAAAGTCTCCGAAGGTGAAAGCCGCCGCAGGATCACGCGCTGTCCGGCATACAGGCAAACCGGCGCTCGAAATTTCAGCCGCACCAATCCGTCTTGACCCGGATTGAGTTGCGGCGCGCCAAACAACTGCACGTGTGCGCTCGCCTGCGCCGTGCCATGATGCACGCGCACCTCATCCATGTGCCGCAATGCGCGCCGGCAGTTTGCTGAAAGTGTAAACACAGCATCCGCCTCGCGCGCGGGCGTGAAAACATCCGGCGCGTGCAGCACGTCGCCTGGTTTCACCACGTCAGCCGGCAGGCCGCGCAGATTCAGCGCCGTGCGTTCGCCCGGCCTTGCAAGCTTTGCATCAGCGCCGCGCACTTCGATGCGCCGAACGGTTACGTCGCGCCCCGCGGGTGACAATCTGAGAAAGCCGTCCACTACCACGGGTGCGCCAAGAAGTGTCCCGGTGACGACTGTGCCATGCCCCTCGACGACAAATACCCTGTCAATGGGCAGGAAAGCGCCGAGAGGCGGTGTTTCTTCGCCAGCGCGCGCCGCGAGTGAGGCCAATGCTCCGGACAGCGCTGCGATCCCTTCGCGAGTGATCGCCGAGCAGAAAACGAATGGCGCGCTGGCAAACCCTGTGCCTGACAGCGCCGCGCGCAGGTCTGCCTCGCGCGCCGCTCCTTCATCGTGAGGCAGAAGGTCCGATTTCGTGATGGCAATCACGACTTCTCGGACGCCGAGCGCCTCTGCAATACCGATATGCTCCATTGTCTGTGCTTCGATACCGTCAACGGCGGAGATAACGAGCAGCGCGCCGCGGGCACCGCAGGCGCCGGAAATCATGGCACGGATAAAATCGGCATGGCCGGGTGCGTCGATCAGGTCGATCACCTGTCCCGCATGCTCAAGGTGCGCGAATCCGGGGACGATGGAGAGCCCGCGCCGCTTTTCTTCCGGCAGGCGATCCGTATCCTGACCGGTCAGCGCTCGCACCAGCGCCGTCTTGCCATGATCGACATGGCCGATCACGACAAGCGGGCACGTCGTCATGGTGCCAGCACGGTCCTGAAAGCGCCCTCAACGCAAGGCAATTCGTCATCCGCCAGGGTGCGGACATCCATCAGGAAACGATCGTCTCTGATGCGGCCAACAACCGGAACGGCGCAGGCCCTCAGCCGCGCCGCGAGTGCATCCGGCCCGATGCCGGGCAGGGCAACGGAGACGGCGAAACTCTCCAGCGTCTGCTGAGGCAGCGATCCGCCACCGACATAGGACGTTGAATTAGTCACCGCGACATCCTTGAGACCAAGCGCGATCAGCGCCGCCGCCAGGCGCCCCGCGCGGGCCTCCAGCTCACCCGGCGTTTGCGCAATCGCGCGCAGCACCGGAATGCTCCGGAACGGATCATGTGGAGCGCGGTAAAGGCGCAGCGTAGCCTCCAGCGCGGCCAGAGACAGCTTGTCAATCCGAACCGCGCGGCATAGCGGGTGTGCCTTCAGACTGCGGATAATATCACTGCGCCCCGCAATGATGCCGCATTGCGGACCGCCCAGAAGCTTGTCGCCGGAAAACATCACGAGATCGGCGCCGGAGCGGATCACATCGGACACAACGGGCTCATCCTTGAGTCCGTACGGCGACAGGTCGATCAGCACGCCACTGCCAAGGTCTTCCATGAAGATCGTGTGTGTCTCCCGGGCGAGCGTGGCCAGTTCCTCGCGCTTCGGCGCCGCCGTAAACCCGACGATCTGGTAGTTGCTGGTGTGACTTTTAAGCAGAACAGCAGTCTCATCGTCGACAGCAGCGGCATAGTCCGCCGCACGCGTCTTGTTGGTCGCGCCGACTTCCTTGAGCAATGCGCCGCTCTGCGCGATGATGTCTGGCAGGCGGAACGAGCCGCCGATCTCGATCAGCTCGCCGCGCGACGCAACCACCTTGCGGCCCTGCGCCGTCGCCATGAGGCTCAGCAGCACGGCCGCTGCGCAGTTATTGACGACCAGCGCCGCTTCGCTGCCTGTCAGTTCACAGATCAACTGTTCCACATGCGCATGGCGGGATCCGCGCTTTCCGGTCGCAAGGTCCATTTCCAGATTGGTATGGTCTCGTCCGGCCGCTTCGATGGCGGCCAGCGCTTCGGGCGCTAGCCGCGCGCGGCCAAGGTTTGTGTGGACGATGATGCCGGTGGCATTGACGAGGCCCACAAGGTTCGGCCGGCGGCGGGCTTCAAGCCGCGCCGTGATGGCGCCAGCAAACCCGGTGCCGCCAAAGTCCGGCAATGTTTTGACGGCTCCGGACTGGATGCCGGCGCGCAGTTCAGCCAGCTCTGCGCGCAAGGCATCGGCAACCTCGCTGCGCGAATAGCCCGCCACAACGCCGGCCATTTGCGCGCCGCTGAGCAGCGTTTCCACTTGAGGCAATTGTCTCAGAAGGTGGGTCATCGGATATCCCGGCAGGTTCAGCGCGGCACTGTATGGGCCGTGCGTCCGGGATCAAGCCGCCGCGTCGGGGAAGGGGTGCCCCGACCGGCGCCTGCGGCCATCAGGTCGGGCGTTTCTCGTCGCCGTCATGGCCGCCCCAGAAGCGCTTGATCTTGCCAAGGAAGCCTTCGCTTTCCGGGTGGCAATCCGCTCCGGAGCATTCCGTGAACTGACGAAGCAGTTCCTTCTGCCGGGCGGTCAGGTTCTGCGGCGTCTCGACAAACATCTCGACATAGAGGTCGCCCTGCGGGTTCCCCTGGCGCACCGAGGGCATGCCCTTGCCGCGCAGGCGCAGCTTGCGGCCTGTCTGTGCGCCTTCGGGAATCGCCACGCGCGCTCGTCCGCCGTCGATCGTCGGTATCTCGATCTCGCCGCCCAGCGCCGCCGTCGCCATCGGCACCGGCGCGCGGCAGTAAAGGTTCGGCCCGTCGCGTTCGAAGATGTCATGCTCGACCACTTCGACAAAGATATAGAGGTCGCCCTTCGGCCCACCGGCTGTTCCGGCTTCGCCCTCGCCGGTCAGGCGGATGCGCATGCCGCTTTCCACGCCGGCCGGAATCTTGACGGAGATCTTGCGCTCTTCCTTCACTTGCCCGGCGCCGCCGCAGGTCTTGCACGGCTTGCGGATGATGGTGCCGCGCCCCTGGCAGATGTGGCAGGTGCGTTCCATCGTGAAGAAGCCCTGCTGCGCGCGCACGCGGCCATGGCCGCCGCAGGTCTCGCACGGTTCCGGCTTCGTGCCGGGCGCCGCGCCGGTCGCATCGCACGGCTTGCAGGGCACTGCCTGCGGCACATGGATGGTCTCGTCCTTGCCGGTATAGGCCTCGGCCAGCGTGATCTCGAGATCGTAGCGCAGGTCCGCGCCGCGCTGGGGGCCGCCGCGCTTGCGGCCGGCAGAGGCAAAGCCGCCGCCGAACACCTGGCTGAACAGGTCCTGGAAAATGTCTTCCGGATTGACGCCCTGGCCGAACGGGCTGCCGCCACCACCGCCGCCGCCATTTTCGAATGCTGCATGGCCGAGCCGGTCATAGGCCGCGCGTTTCTGCGGATCGGAAAGCACGGAATAGGCTTCGCCCACTTCCTTGAACTTGTCCTCGGCTTCCTTGTTGCCGGGGTTCTGGTCCGGGTGGAACTTCATGGCCAGCTTGCGATAGGCCGATTTCAGGGCCTTTTCATCGGCCCCGCGTTCCACGCCGAGAACGTCATAATAGTCGCGCTTGCTCATACAGTCGCCGCCAAAACCGGATTGTCCGCCCTGTGGCGGCTGATTTGGGGCGTAACGCGGCGACCTGCAAGGGCCATCGATCAGGCCGCAGGGCCGGATCAGCTACTGCCAGGCGGGAATCTGGTAACCCCTTTTTCGACGACCGAGGCGCCGGAGGAGCGGATTTCCTTGACCGCGAGGCCCCGTTCGGAGGTGCCGTCGAGGCGGAAACGGAACAGGCCGTTGACCCCCATGAAGCCGTCCGGATCGGTGACCCCGCCATGCTTCATGTTGTTTTCGCCTGCCAGCGTGATGGCGAGGGCTGCCGCGTCATAAGCCGCAGCAGCGAGGTCCGTCGGGGCGCGGCCATAGATGCGGCGGTAGGTGTCCTTGAACGTGCTCATATTGTCCGGGTCGACGGCTGAATAGAGCGCGCCGGCAAGGGCAGGTTCACGCCAGATGGCGGAATCGTCCCAGATGCTGGTGCCGAGGAAACGGGTGCGGCCGGGGTCGATGCCGTTGACGACCAGCAGCGGTGCGATCGAAAGCAGCTTCGTGCCGCGTTCGGGGATCAGCAGGCCGACCTGGCTCGATTCGGCCTTGATGAGTTTTGCCACGCGCGAGACTTCGGAGCTGGCGCTCGTGCTCGGGTCGTAGAAGCCGGAGCCGATCACGGTCCAGCCATTCTTGGCCGCTTCGGCGCGCATCGCGGTTTCGACCTGGCGGCCATAGGCGGAGTCCGGGCCGAGGAAGGCAAAGGTGCGCGTGCCGCGGCTCGCCGCATAGCCCATGATCCGGACGACTTCTTCCTCCGGCATCACGGAGGCGAGGTAGCTGCCGCCACCTGCAACGGTGCGGTCGTTGGAAAAGGCGATGACCGGAATCTGGTCGCGGTTGACAGCGTCCTTCACCGGCGTGACTTCGGCGCCGAACAGCGGGCCGAGGATGATGTCGGCGCCCTCATCGATGGCTTCATCAGCGCGGGCCTCTGCGGTCGAGGCGCGTCCGGCGGTGTCCTTCGGCAGGATCAGGAAATCTGTGCCGCCGTTCTCAAACAGGGCGAGTTCGATGCCGGCGAGCATCGCCTCGGCTTCGGCGCGCACGTTCGCAGTCGGGTGCGAGAAGGGCAGCAGCACGGCGGCGCGCTTCACGTCCTTGCCCACCATGAACGGCGGGGTCAGGCCGCCATCGCTGCGAACGAAGCTTCCGGACGTTTCTTCCGGTGCCGCCGTATCTGTCGGCAGCGGCTGGCCGGTGACGGGATCGACCCGCGCATTACCGGAGCCGATGGACACCGGCGGGCGGGTCGGCGCGCTGGCGCAGGCCGTGGCCAGAAGCAGTGAAGCCAGCACAACACTTGGCGCAGTGAACTTCCTGAGCGATGGTGGACGCGATGTCATCTTCTGATCCTTCTGGCGCCGATGCGATTCCCGACGAGGGCGAGTCTATTGTGGGGGCGCGGGCCGGGCAACCGCCAGTGGCTGTAGCGCCCGGACTTTATGTTGTCTCCACACCGATCGGTAATCTGCGCGACATCACCCTCCGGGCGCTCGATATCCTGGGCGGGGTGGAGGAAGTGCTGGCAGAAGACACGCGGGTGGCCTCGAAACTGTTGTCCGCCTACGGGATTAAAGCCCGGCTCAGCCCTTACCATGACCATAATGGGGCGGAACGGAGACCGGGTCTCCTGAAGCGGCTGGAAGAGGGCGGGCGCATTGCGCTGATCTCGGATGCCGGCACGCCGCTGGTCTCTGATCCCGGCTGGAAGCTGGTGCATGAGGCGCTGGAGCATGGGATCAAGGTCCACCCCGTGCCGGGTGCATCGGCGTTGCTCGCCGGGCTGGTGGCGAGCGGATTGCCAAGCGACCGGTTCCTGTTCGCCGGCTTCCTGCCGCCGAAGTCCGGTGCGCGCCGGACTGCAATTGAGAGCCTGAAGCAGGTGCCCGCCACGCTGGTCTTCTATGAGAGCGGGCCGAGGCTGGCGGAGTCGCTGGCCGACCTTGCCGCCGTGCTGGGCGAGCGCGATGCGGCGGTGGCGCGGGAGTTGACCAAGCTGTTTGAGGAAACCCGGCGCGGCACGCTGGCAGGGCTGGCGGCACATTATGATGAGGCCGGTCCGCCGCGTGGCGAGATCGTGTTGCTCGTCGGCCCACCAAAAGAAGTGGCGGCAACCGCCGCCGATGTCGATGCGGCGCTGCGCGTGGCGCTGAACGAAATGCCGACCAAGGCGGCGGCCTCTTCGGTCGCCGAAGCGCTCGGCCTGCCGAAGCGCGACGTTTACCAGCGCGCCCTCCAGCTGAAGTCCGGCGATGGGCAAACGTGAGGCGGCCGAAGCGCGCGGCCGCAGGGCCGAGGCGCTGGCGGCCTGGTGGCTGCGGGCCAAGGGCTACACGATCCTCTCGCGCCGCGTGCGCCTGCCGGTCGGCGAGATCGACCTGATCGCCCGCAAGGGCGACGTCATCGTGTTCATTGAGGTGAAGGAACGCGCGACGCTGGACGCAGCTTTGGGCGCTGTGACACCGACCGCCTGGCGGCGCATCGCCCGCGCCGCCGAAAGCTGGATCGCACAGCGTCCGCGCTATCATGACTGCGGCTGGCGCTACGACATCATCGCGATTGCCCCGGGCTATCTGCCCTCGCATCTGAAGGACGCGTGGCGACCGGGGATGGCGTGAGGCCTACTCCGCAGGCGGCGTTTCCTGGATCGAAACGAGGTAGCTGAGCAGCACGTCGATGCCGAGGTCGCCGAAGACAAAGTCCGGCATGTCCTCGTGGCCCACATGAATGCCGGCCCGGAAGTCCTCGGCGAGGGATTCGGGCGGGTAGACCGACAGGACATAGCGCAGCGGCGGGGCGTCGGTGCGCAAGCTCGCGTCCTGGTCGAGGCCATGGCAGTTCGAGCACTGATGGACCGCGATATCCCGGCCGTCGGCGATGGAGCCTTCGTCCATCGGGATTCCAAGGGCGGCGGCGTCGATCACCGGGCGAGCCGCGGGGGCGGGCGTCGCCGGAAGGCTGGCCTCGGGCCCGGCGGGCACTTCGGCGGCAACGGTGGCGGGCGGCTCCTCCGCCTGGTTGCAAGCGGCAACAAGGGTCAGTCCTGTAGCGGCGAGGGCAAGAATCAAGGCGCGCATGTCTGTTTTCCCGTTTGATCTGCAGATCAGATAGCATGTTTCGAGGCGCTACGCGCTAAGGATGTCTCCCTAAGGCAGGCGCCTTCACCCTGCCGTAATCTTCTATCAGGTAGGCTCGTGCTTTCACGGCAGGTTCAGCCTGACAGCCCGAGAACGCCCGGCACGATGACCAACCAGTTTCCCACACCTCCGCAGTTGCCCCGCATTGTGCGTATTCCGACGCCGGCCTTCCTGCGTCGCCAGAGCCCTGCGGTGCGCTACCTGATCATGGCTGTGGCCGGCATCCTGCTGGCCGGCGGGCTGTGGGCCGCCTGGAAATGGCACAGCCTGCACAGCGGCATGCCGAAGCTGCCGAGCGACATTTCCGAGCTGTGGCACGCCAACCGCGAACCGG
Source organism: uncultured Hyphomonas sp. (assembly GCA_964643405.1). Classification (GTDB taxonomy): domain Bacteria; phylum Pseudomonadota; class Alphaproteobacteria; order Caulobacterales; family Hyphomonadaceae; genus Hyphomonas. The sequence goes on from CAZXQD010000027.1 coordinate 33,258, forward strand.
CGATCGAGTTCGTTGATGCCAATGGCGCAACGATCTTCGTGAAAGGCCCCCGCTATGGCCGGGCGATCGACGTGAAGGACCTGCCGCGGCATGTGCCGCAGGCTTTCCTCGCGGCGGAGGACAAGCGCTTCTACCAGCATGACGGCGCTGACGAAGCCGCGATTGCGCGCGCCGCCCTTTCGAACGCTGCTGCCGGGGAGACGGTTTCCGGCGCCTCGACGATCACTCAGCAGGTCGTGAAGAACCTCGTGCTGGATGCGCGCCAGACGATGCAGCGCAAGGCGCAGGAAATCACCCTGGCCCGGCAGCTGGAAAAGCGGATGACGAAGGACGAGATCCTCTCGCTCTACCTGAACCGCATCTATTTCGGCTCGGGCCTCTACGGCATCGATGCCGCCTCACGCTATTACTTCGGCAAGGCACCGGACAAGATCACCATCGCCGAGGCGTCGCTGCTGGCGGCACTGCCCAAGGCGCCGTCCAAACTGAACCTGCGCGAGAACCTTGCCGGGGCGAAAGATCGTCAGGCCTATGTGCTGCGCGAGATGCGGTCCGAGCGCTTCATCACGCGCGACGAAGAGAAAGCGGCGCTGGAAGCCGACATCAATATCATCACGCCGCCGAGCTATGATCCGGAACTCGGCTATGTGATCGATGTGGCCACCGAGCGGCTGGCTGCCGTGCTGCCGCGCGTGCCGGGTGATGCGGTGGTTACGCTGACGATTGATCCGAAACTGCAGGCACGCGTTCAGCAGCGCATCAGCGAGCGGATGAAGAAGGAGGGGCCCGCACTGAAGGCGACGCAGTCCGCCGCGCTGATCCTGGGCAAGGATGGCCGCGTCGTGGCCCTTGCCGGTGGCACCGACTACAAGACCTCGCCTTTCAACCGCGTGACACAGGCCAAGCGCCAGCCGGGCTCGAGCTTCAAGCCGTTCGTGTACGCACTGGCGCTGGAAGACGGCTACTCGCCCTATGACGTGTTCAACGACCGCCCGATCAGCATCGGAAAGTGGCGGCCGACCAACTACAATGGCGAATACATCGGACCGATGACTCTGAGCGAGGCGCTGACGCGTTCGACCAACACGATTGCCGCCGAACTTGGCAACGAGGCAAATCCGGCGCGCGTGATCGACCTCGCCAAGCGTTTCGGCATCAAGAGCGAGATGCAGCCTTATCCTTCGCTGGCACTCGGCAGTCAGGAAGTGACCTTGTGGGAGCTGACGGGTGCGTATGGCGTGTTCCAGTCAGGTGGCAAGCGGATGGAGCCCTACATCATTGCGAAGGTAGCGGACACGCGCGGCAATGTGCTGTTCCAGCAGCCTGTTGCGGAGCCGGAACGTGTGTATGCGGAGGATTATGCCGCTGAAATGAACGCGATGCTGACGCGCGTCGTCAATACGCCGATCGGCACCGGCCAGAAGTCGCGCTTCGGCAGCTGGACCGTGGCGGGCAAGACCGGCACCAGCCAGGACTGGCGCGATGCCTGGTTTGTCGGGTTCACGGCGCAGTATGTCGGCGGCGTCTGGGTCGGTAATGACGATGATACCGCCATGAACCGTGTGACCGGGGGCGGACTGCCGGCAGACCTCTGGTCCGACATCATGGAGATGGCGCATGAGGGCCGCCGGCCCGAGCCGTTGTTCGGGGCGGGTCTTGCCCTGGTGCTCGCACCGGAGGCGGAGGACCGCATCGCATTCTATCGGGGGCTGTCGCAGGCCTTCGCGTCGGCCTCCAGCGGGACGGTGACGGCGAGCACCGGCGGCGGGACCGTGCAGCAGGCGGAGTAGGGCTGGGTCTGCCTTTCTCCCTCTCTTTGTGTCTCGCCTGACGTCTGTTTTGGGTCGTTTCAGTCTCGCTTATTCTCGCGCGCCTCTCAAAGAGTCTCATTTTTTTCATCTGTTCTCGCGTTTTTTTGGGTGCGCTGGGAGCGGGAATTCGTCTTTCTTCATATTTTCAAGATGTTGTCTGGGCTGGCTCCGTATACCCGTGTTTCCAGGACCTTCAAAAAAGCCTTGGGCCTTCTTTTGTGCCTCGCGGCGGTATGAACCGGGGGCGGAGGGGTTGGGGGCAGGCGGAGTTTACCTCGGGCCGGAAGATGTTGCGCAAGTCTGGGGGACTTTCCTCCAGGGCGTTGATTCTGCCGGAGGCAGGCGGGGCTGGATGTAGGCGTATGGGAGAGGGGGCTTCGACGGTGTGCTTTCCCGCGTCCGGCAATCAGGCTAGCCTCTGGCGAAAGCCGGGGAGGGCTTGGCCATGACGTTTCTTATTCTGGGTCTCGTGATCTTTTTCGGGACGCACCTTTTCAGCGCATTCCGAAGCCGGGAGCCCGGCAAGGATATCCGGGTGAAGATGGGCCAGGGGCCGTACATGGGGCTTTACAGCCTCGTGTCGCTTGCCGGCTTCGTTTTGATCGTCTGGGGATATGGCGCAGCGCGCCCCGCGCCGATCCTCTACACGCCGCCAACTGCGATGGCGCATATCAACCTGGCGCTGATGCTGCCGGCAATGATCCTGCTGGTGGCCTCGCAGTTGCCAGCCGGGCGGATTGCCAAGGCCGTGAAGCACCCGATGCTGCTGGCGGTGAAGATCTGGGCGACCGGACACCTCCTCGCGAACGGGGAGCTGAACTCGGTGATCCTGTTCGGCAGTTTCCTCGCTTACGGGGTGATCGACCGGATTGCCGTGAAAAAGCGCGGCGACAACGGACCGGGACCGGACAAGGTGCTGTCGGGCACAAGCGACCTGATCGCGATTGGCGCCGGTATTGCACTTTATGCGGTGATCCTCCTGTGGCTGCATCCGATCCTGTTCGGCGTGGTGGCCCTGCCGGGTTGAAGCCTAGCGCCTGAGGCGGCGGCCGAGCAACGGCGCGACCGCCATCAGGGCGAGGCCGATGGGAAAGAGTTCGCCGCGCGTCAGGTCGTAGCCGGCGAGATAGTCCGCGAGGCTGAGACGCATCAGGCCCAGGGCCATCGTACTCTCGAAGGCAATCAGCACGGCCACGCCGAGGAGGCCGATGGCAAGGGCGGGCGCGGTAGTTCTCGCGCCGATCCAGATGCCGATGGCGCAGGCGGTGAGGGTGACGAACGGGAACTCGATCAGGTGCCCCATCCGGTCTCCGAAGGCCGGAATGAGGACGAGCTGGCGAAGGACCCCGAAGACGAAGCCCGCCGCAAAGGCCAGCGCGCCATAGGCCAGAGACCACAGAAGAAAGTGCCGGACCGGGGCGGACATGGCGTTTACCCTCCTGTTTCCTTGCGGCTCGCGGCGAGCCGGGCTAATCCGGCGCCATGTCAAAACAAACGCAGACTGTTCGCAAGACGGTGAAGGATATCGCCGCCGCCAAGGGAGGCACGCCGCTGGTGTGCCTGACGGCCTATGATGCGCCGACGGCGGCGCTGCTCGACGATCATGCCGACCTTCTGCTGGTGGGCGACAGCGTGGGTATGGTAGTGCACGGGCTGCCCTCGACCGTCGGCGTGACGATGGAAATGATGATCCTCCACGGGCAGGCAGTGATGCGCGGCTCGCAGAAGGCGTTCGTGGTCGTCGACATGCCGTTCGGCAGTTACGAGACGAATGCGGATCAGGCCTTCCTGAACGCCGCGCGCATCATGAAGGAGACCGGCTGCCAGGCGGTGAAGATCGAGAGCGGGGCCTATGCCGCGCAGCAGATTTCGCACCTTGTGGAACGGGGCGTTCCGGTGATGGGCCATGTGGGCCTGCGCCCGCAGGCGATCAACGTTGAGGGCGGCTTCCGGGCCAAGGGGCGAACCCTGAGCGAGCGCGAACGGGTGATCGCCGAGGCGCGGGCGGCCGAGCAGGCGGGCGCCTTTGCCATCGTGATCGAGGGCGTGGCGGAAGACCTGGCGGCGGAAATCACCGCCGAGGTGGCCTGCCCGACCATCGGGATCGGGGCCTCTGGCGCCTGTGACGGGCAGATCCTGGTGACGCCGGACATGCTGGGCCTGTTCGACTGGACGCCCAAATTCGTGCGCCGGTATGCGGCCCTGAATACGGCTGTTTCCGAGGCGGCGGCGGCCTATGCGGCGGACGTGCGGTCCCGTGCATTCCCCGGCAAGGCCGAGACCTACAGCCTGCGAAAACCTGAGAGCTGACAGCGTTGTTCCGTTGCAGCCGTCCCGCGCGGCGTCTAGGTTCGCGCCGAATCCACATAAAGCCCCGGCGGAGCGCCCGTTGACCGACATTTTCCAAGAAGTTGACCAGAACGTCCGCGAGGAGAAGCTGGCGAGCCTGTGGCAGCGCTGGCGGCCTTTCGTCTATGGCGGTGTGGCGCTGCTGATCGGCGGCGTGGCGGTGAACGAGTTCATTCTGAAGCCGCAGGCGGATGCCGCACGTGCGGCCCGGGCGCTGGAACTGGAAAACGCCGTCAAGGCGCTTGAGGACGGCCGGTATGAAGAGGCGCAGGCGGCGCTGAAGGCGATTGTCGACAGCGAGTCCAAGCTGGCCCCGCTGGCGGCCCATTACCTGGCGCAGACGCAGCTGGAAGGCGGCGGCGATGCCGCTGCGGCGGCGGAAACGCTGGCGGCGATCGGCGGCACCGAGGGCGGACCGTATGAGCGCCTCGCGCTGCTGAAGGCGGCCTATTTCCGCGCCGACACGCTGACCCTGTCGGAGCTGGAGACGACGCTGGGCACGCTGCCCACAGAAGAGACGGCAATGGGCGCGCTGGCGCGCGAACTGCTGGCGGCGAAGGCCTATGCCGTGGGGGACATCGCCCGCGCGCGCACTGAATACAACAAGCTGAAGTTTGACGCGGCTGCGCCGGAAGGCGTGATCCAGCGGGCCGAGCTGGCGCTGGACGCCATCCCGGTGCCTGAGCAAGCCGCCACCGAAACCCCCGCGCCCGCCGAGGCGCCTACTGAGGCGACTGCCGAGCAGCCGCAGGAGACCGGCCAATGATGACTTTCCGTTCCGGCGCCGCCATTACGGCGCTTGCCTCCCTGCTGGCCCTGAGCGCGTGCAACAGCCTGCCGGGCTTTGGCAATGACAAGAAGGAGGCCGCCCGCGCCGAAGACCGCGCCGGACGCATCACGATGGTGCTGGACGATGAGCGCATTGCGCCGAGCGCGACGCTGACGGGCGTTGCCATCGAGCTGCCGGCGGCGCGCGCTGTCGAGGCGTGGACCGAGGCGGGCGGGCTTGCCACGAAGTCGCCCGGCCATGTGATCGCCGCGCCGAAGCTGGACATTGCCTGGCGCAAATCCATCGGCAAGGGCTCGTCGACCAAGAGCGCGCTGACGACGCCGCCGGTGACGAGCACGACGACGATCTACACGCTGGATGCACGCCAGACCATTCGGGCTTCGAGCCTGAGCAATGGCTCAGAAGTCTGGACGAAGCGCCTTAAGGGCGTGTCCAAGCGCGACAAGTCTGCCATCGGCGGCGGGCTCGCGCTGGCGGGCGATACGCTGGTCGTGGCCAGCGGGTATGGCTACGTGGCGACGTTCGATGCCGCGACCGGCAAAGAAAAATGGCGCCGCGAACTCGGCGCGCCGATGACCGGCTCGCCGACGATTGATGATGGCCGCATCTTCGTGGCCTCGAACAACAATGAAGTGTTCGCCCTCTCGCTCGCCGACGGGCAGACCGTGTGGAGCGATCAGGCGATTTCGGAATCCGCACGCGTGCTGGGCACGTCCAGCGTGGCGGCGGTCGAGGAATTCGTGATTGCGCCCTTCTCCTCCGGCGAAGTGATTGCGTATCTCGCCGCGAACGGCCGCCGCCTGTGGACCGACGCGCTGACGCAGGCCGGCCGGTTCACGCCGATCTCCGAGATCAACGATATTGGCTCGCGCCCGGTGCTGGGCGCGGGGCTCGTGTTCGCGTCCAGCCAGTCCGGCACGACGGTGGCCATCGATGGCCGCAGCGGCGCGCGCGTGTGGACGGCGCCGGTCGGATCGACCCGCGCCCCGGCGCTCGCGGGCCGTTTCATTTTCGTGGTGGGCACCGAGAACGAGTTGACCTGCCTCGATGCGGCGACCGGCGAAGCCTACTGGGTGACGCAGCTCGACCAGTTCGAGAACGAGAAGAAAAAGAAGAAGAAACTGACCTGGTCGGCCCCGATCGTGGCCTCGGACCGGGTGATCGTTGTGTCCTCGAAGGGCGAGCTGAAGGCCTTCGGCGTTCAGGACGGCAAGCAGACCGGCTCTTTGAAGCTGAAAGATACCGTGTATATCGAGCCGATAGCGGCGCAGGGGCGGCTGTATGTCCTGACGGATGACGCCAAACTGATCGCCATCGACTAGGGGCGGTGGGACTTTTTGCCCGGCCTGGCCCCCCATTAACCATAGGGGCCACCGGCCGTGCCTTTGAAACTCGCCATTGTCGGACGGCCGAATGTCGGCAAGTCCACCTTGTTCAACCGTCTGGTGGGCAAGAAGCTCGCGCTGGTCGATGACCAGCCGGGGGTGACGCGCGACCGCAAGATGGCCGAGGGGCGGCTTGCTTCGCTGCCGCTCCTGCTGATCGATACGGCCGGGTTCGACAATGTGCGCGATGACAGCCTTGAGGCCCGCATGCGTGCGCAGACCGAGGCAGCGATTGCCGAGGCGGACGTGGCGCTGTTCCTGATCGATGCGCGCGTCGGCGTGACGCCGGAGGACGAGACCTTCGCGATGCTGCTGCGCAAGGCCAATGTGCCGGTGGTGCTGGCGGCGAACAAGGCCGAGGGCCGGGTTGGCGAGGCGGGCGTGTTCGACGCGTTCAGCCTGGGCTTCGGCGAGCCGGTGGGCCTGTCGGCGGAGCATGGCGAGGGCTTTGCCGAACTCTACGAAGCAATCCGCAACGTGCTGGGTGAGGAGGCGTTCGAGCGTGCGCTGGAGGAGGCCGAGCCGAACTATGGCGCTGGCGGCGGCGACGACATCCTGGAGAAGCTCGCGCATATCGACATCGAAGACGAGACATTGTCCGATGACGAACTTGTTGCCGCGATCGAAGCGGCGGAAGTGGATACGCCCGAGGTGGAGCCCGAGACGCCGCGGCCGATACGCCTTGCGATTGTCGGGCGGCCGAATGCCGGCAAGTCTACGCTGATCAACCAGCTGCTCAAATCAGAACGCCTGCTGACCGGGCCGGAAGCAGGCATCACACGGGATTCCATTACCATTGACTGGGAATGGGAAGGCCGGCAGGTGCGCCTCGTCGACACGGCAGGGCTGCGCCGGAAGGCACGTGTGCAGGAGAAGCTCGAACGGATGTCGACCGCCGAGACCATCCGCTCACTGAAATATGCCGATGTGGTTGCGCTGGTGATGGACTCGCACGAGGCGCTCGAGAAGCAGGACCTTCAGATTGCCGACCTCGCGCTGCGCGAAGGGCGCGGGCTCGTTCTCGTGATGTCGAAATGGGATACGGTGGAGGACCAGGACGGCGCGGCGCGGCATATCCGTGACCTCGCGAACCGCCTCGTGCCGAATGGCGGCGGCGCGCCTGTCGTGTTCTTGTCCGGCCTCACAGGACGGCACGTCGACAAGCTGATGCCGGCGGTGGTGAAGGTCTACAAGGACTGGACCGCGAAGGTTAAGACGGGCGACCTGAACCGCTGGCTGCGTCATACGGTCGAGCACCATCCGCCGCCGAGCGTGCAGGGCAAGCGCATCAAGCCGCGCTACATGGCGCAGATGAAGGCGCGTCCGCCGACATTCGTG
>CAZXQD010000028.1:0-39441 GCA_964643405.1 uncultured Hyphomonas sp.
CGCGGTCCGAGAGGGCGAGCTTTTTCGCGTGCTTGGTGAACTGGTGGCTGCCGACGGCTTCTTCGGCGAGGGTTTCGGCCTGGGCCAGCACCGCATCGGCCTTGTCCGCGTCGAAATCGAAGGACTCGAGCAGGATCTCTGCAATCATGTCGCTTTCGATGTTCACATAGACGCCGTCGACCAGCGCCGCTTCCACGAGCAGCGCCCCCACGGCCACCTCGGCCGGCATGGGCATCTCGGCAGGCGTCTTGGGCGCGAACAGGTTCCTGAGGGATTTCATCATGGATCGGACTCCAGCGGCCGGTAGAGCGTCCGCGCCTCGTCTGCAGGGCCCCGCCGTGTTCCGAGGTCCAGCACTTCAACGCTGAGAATATCCGCGCCTTTCCCGAATGTCACGATGTCGCCCACCGTGAGCGTAGCGCCGGGTTTGTCGGTGCGCCGGGTCAGTCCGCCATGCGACAGGCGCAGGCCCGACTTGCGCACATGTGCGGCCGAGAGCGCCCGCGTGCGGAAGAACCGGGCGCGCCAGAGCCATACATCCGCGCGCACCGACGTTTCACCGGCGGCGTCTGGCATCATCTGAACGGGCGGTACCGGAAGGTGCCGGGCGCACGCGCCTCGGCCTGAGGCTTCTTCTGCCGGGGCGGCCGCGGCGGCTTTTCGGGCTTTGGTGGCGGCAGCAGGGCCGCGAGCGCCGCAAACGGGCTGTTCGGATCAACCGGCTTTGCGCGCCGCTCCGGCGGGGCAGGCGCCGCGCCGCGGCGATTGTCCGGGCGCCGGTCGGGCTTGCGGCCGGACGCTTGCTCGGGGCGGCGGTCAGGACGGTTGTCCGGGCGCCGATCCGGGCGCGGAGCGCTTTCGGCCTTCGCGGCGCCAGCATCTGCGCGCGGCGGGCGGCGCTGCGGCTTTTCCTCCGTATCCGGACGGGCACGGGCCATATAGCGCCACAGCGTCACCGCGCCGGTTTCTTGGTTCTTCTCTGCCGGGGCAATGCCGAAACCTTTCAGCACGGCTGGCCAGTCTTCCGACGGGCAGGAGATCACCGAGGCCAGGTCGATCGGGATCTCGAACACGGCCTTGCCGGCATCCTTGCGTCGCCTGGCGAGTTCCCAGCCGAGGCGTTCGGCAAGGTCCGCGCGCACGGCGCGGCGGCCGAAGCGCAGGTAGCCATTGGCGGCAAGCGCCGCTTCCGGCCAGGTGCCGTCGAGACCGAATGATCCTGCGCCTTCCGGGGCAAGGGGATATTCCGTCGACGATTCTACCGCTTTCAGGATGGCAATCATCTTCTGCGCCGCTGGTTTCTGCGCGTCGGGCGCATAGGCTGCCACGCGGCCGGCGCGGATGCCGGCGGTCTTCAGGGCTTCGCGCTGCTCGGGGTTCAGGCGCAGCGCGGATTCGTCCGTACGCAGATCAACGGAGGCGCCACTCTCGAGGATACGGAAAGCCAGGCCGCGCAGGACGCCTTCCAGCGCTTCGCCGGTTTTGGCGAACGCCAGTTTCGCATGCGTCGGCAGCACACGGCCGATCTCGCCGCGCACCCATTCCTCGATACGGGTCAGTGCAGCCTGCCGTTCGGCGGCTTCTGCTTCGATTGCTCCGATCAGTTCGGTGCGGGGCGTCATCCATTGCTGCCCCTTGGCGAGGCGCGCGACCGGGGCATCCTTGTATTCGACCTCTGCCGCTTCAGTCAGCTTGAAGGCATCGGCGGGCGCAACGGCAATTTCGGCAAGGCGTGCACTGAGCATCGGGCGCACGGCCGCGAGCGCGGCGCCGCGCACGGCCTTGCCCTCCAGCGTCCGGGTATCCACCACAGGCTCGAAGGTCAGGCCTCGCAGGCGGCCGACCAGATGGCCTTCCACGGTCACGTCACCTTCTGGCGTCAGGTCAGTCACGAGCGCATCTTCTTTCCTCAGGCTTGCGAGCAGGGCAGTGGTCCGGCGGTCCACGAAGCGGGCCGTCAGCGCCTCGTGTAGCGCGTCTGACAGGGAGTCTTCAATCTCCCGGGTTCGGACCTGCCAGAAGGCTGGGTTTTCCAGCCAGTCCTCACGATGGGCAGCATAGGTCCAGGTGCGGATCGCGGCGAGGCGTTGCTGCAGCTGGTTGATGTTGCCGCGTACCGAGGCAAGGTCTTCCATGCGGCGGCGCAGGCCTTCGTCGGAGAGGCGCGCGTCCGGGTTGGCGAGCGTTTCGGCAAGGCCCAGCACGAGGCGGCCATGACCTTCCGGCCCGGACTTGCGGAAGTCCGGCAGGCGGGCAAGATCCCACAGGCGGCGTACCTTGCGCTCCCCGGTCACGTCCGGCCCGATGGCGGCGTCTTCGCTCATCCGGCGCAGCACCCATTCGTCCAGTGCGCGCGGATTGTGGATCAGCACCGGCTTGCCTGACGGGCGCTCCAGTGAGCGGATCAGCGCCTTCAGGCTCGAATAGTCGAGCGCAGAGTTGCGCCACTGGATCGCGTCGACCGGATCGAACCGGTGGGCTTCGATGGCTTTCCACTCTTCTTCCTGGAAGGGTGGGCAACTGCCGGTCTCGCCGAACTCTCCATCTGTGCGGAAGCGTCCGGCGCGCCCGGCAATCTGTCCGCATTCGGCGAGCGTCAGCGCACGGTGGCGCCGTCCGTCGAACTTGGTGCGGGAGGCAAACACGACGCGGTCGACATCGAGGTTCAGGCCCATGCCGATGGCATCCGTGGCGACGATGTAATCAACCTGGCCGGACTGGTAGAGCGCAACCTGCGCGTTGCGGGTGCGCGGGCTGAGCGCGCCCATGACGACCGCTGCGCCGCCCTTCTGCCGGCGGATGAGTTCGGCAATCGCGTAGACTTCCTCGGCGCTGAACGCGACGATGGCCGTGCGCTTCGGCAGTTTGGTGATCTTTGCATGCCCCGCATAGCGAAGCTCGGAGAAGCGCGGGCGCGGCTCTGTCTCGACGCCGAGTTTCAGATCCTTCAGCAGGCCGCGCATCGTGTCGGCGCCCAGCAGCAGCGTTTCGTGTGTTCCGCGCATGTGCAGGATACGGTCAGTGAAGATGTGCCCGCGGTCATCATCTTCGGCCAGCTGTATCTCGTCGATGGCGACAAAGTCCGCCCGCACGTCAGCCGGCATCGATTCCACGGTGCAGACGAAGTAGCGCGCCGTCGGTGGGTTGATCCGTTCTTCGCCGGTCAGCAGCGCGGCATAGGCGGCGCCCTTGGCGGCAACGACCCGGTCAAACACTTCGCGCGCCAGCAGGCGCAGCGGCAGGCCGATCATGCCCGTGCCGTGCGCGAGCATCCGCTCGATCGCATAATGTGTCTTGCCGGTATTGGTGGGGCCGAGAATGGCCTTCAGCGTGGTCATGTGCGGGAAGGGGTGGGGACGCCGGGGGCTTAAGTCAAGCTCTGGCGGGCGTCAGCCGCCGGATCATGCCTTGCGTGTCGGGATGGAAGGCGGGCGGAAGGATGGTATCGCCGTCGTAGATCGCGCCGGTGAGGATCAGCTGCTCGCTGTCATTCCAGAGGCAACGGGCCCCGCACAAGTTGGCGCCGGAAAGGTTCGCCTGGCGCAGGGTCGCACCCGTGAAGTCCGCTCCGATCAGGCAGGCGCCGGAGAGGTCCGCGCCTTTCAGGGTGGCATGGCGCAGCGACGCGCCTCGCAGGTGGGCGTGCCGGAAGGTGGCGGACATCAGCCGCGCATGGTCGAAGCGGGCGCGTTCAAGGTTCGCCCAGTCGAGGCAGGCAGCGCGCAGCTCGCAGTCCCGGAACACGGCGCCGGAAAGGTCGCGCCCGCTGAGATCGGCGCGCAGGAAATCCTGCCGCTCGATCTGCGCGCCGCGCAGGTCCGCAAGCCCAAGCTCGGTCACCCGTTCAGATCCCATGTGCCGGATCGCAATCACCCGCCGCTCCCATTCCCGAAGGGCAGGTTGGCGTGATTGGCGCCCGGGCGCAATTCCCCCGTTCAGCGGGTTTCCGTTTGACCCCGGATGGGCGCTCCGATACCGGAAGAAGGCAGTATCGCAAGGCCGCCCCGTGATCACTTATCGCTCCCTGCTTTTCGTTCCCGGCGACCGGCCGGACCGGTTCGGCAAGGCAGTTGCAGCCGGGCCGGACGGTGTGATCATCGACCTCGAGGACGCCGTGCTACCCGCCGCCAAGGCGCAGGCCCGTACCGAAACGCTCGCCTGGCTCGGCGCCTGGCGCGGGCGCGGCCTCGGCCTCAGGATCAATTCGCCGCGCACGGCCGTTGGCTGCGCGGATCTCGCGGCGCTCGCCAGTTCCGGCGCCACCGCCCGGGCGGATTTCATCATCGTTCCGAAAGCCGATACAGCGGTGGACCTCGAGATTGTCGCCGAAGCGATCGGGCGCAAGATTCCGCTGATCGCCATCATGGAGAGTGGGCGGGCCCTCTCGAACGTCTACGAGATCGCCCGGCAGGCGGCCGGTGGCGTCCTGTTCGGCGGGGTGGACTACTCGGCCAGCCTTGGCGCGAATGTCGCCGATTGGGACGCGATGCTAACCGCGCGCGGGCTGATTGCGGCCGCTTGCGGTGCGGCGGGTGTGCCGGCGTATGATGTGCCCTTCCTTGATACATCGGATACGGACGGTCTGGCTGCGACCACGCGCAAGGCGAAGGCAATGGGCTTTTCGGGCCGTGCCTGCATCCATCCGGGGCAGGTCGCAGCGGTCAACGCGGCGTTCACGCCCACGGAGGCTGAGGTCTCCGAGGCGCGCGCCATCCTGGCCGCGATGGAGGCGGCGGGCGGCGGCGTTGCGCTGCACAAGGGCAAGATGATCGACCGTCCGGTCGTGCTGGCCGCTGAGCGCATCCTTGCGAGCAAACGTTCCACCTGAAGCCGGGAGTTAGTCATGCCGTCCGTACACGTCACGCCGGTTGCCCATGTCAGAGGCGGGCGGTCGCGGCCTGAGGATGACAGCTGGGGCCGCGAGCGCGCGACGATCGTCCTCGAGGAAACGTTCGCGCCGGACGCGCTCTTCGGGCTTGAGGCCTTCAGTCATGCCGAGATCATCTTCCAGTTCCATCTCGTGCCGGACGGCAAGATTGAAACCGGCGCGCGCCGGCCCCGCGGCAATCCGGACTGGCCGCTGGTGGGCATCTTCGCACAGCGCGGCAAGAACCGTCCCAACCGGATCGGTGTCACCGTCTGCCGGATCATTTCGGTTTCCGGCCGCGAGATCGAGGTTGAAGGCCTTGATGCGATTGACGGCACACCGGTTCTCGACATCAAGCCCGTGATGCGGGAGTTCCTGCCGCGCGGAGAGATTCGCCAGCCGGACTGGTCGCGCGAACTCATGAAAGATTATTGGTAACCCTGAAGGAAACCGGCCATGGCCGATACGATCGTGCATTCCGAAGCTGACGAGCGCCAGATGCTCGCCTCGATCCAGAAATGGCTCGAGAAGAAGGTGGCGCCGGTCGCGCTCAAGCTTGAGCATGACAATGAATGGCCGGCCGACCTTGTGGCCGACATGACCGAACTCGGCCTGTTCGGCGCGCTGGTGCATCCGGACTATGGCGGGCTCGGCCTTTCGGCGACGACCTATACGCGCATCGTCTCGCTGATCTCCGAAGAGTGGATGAGCCTGACGGGCATTTTCAACACGCACATGATGATGGCGATCATCGTGCAGAAATTCGGCACGGATGCGCAGAAATCCTACTGGCTGCCGAAGTTTGCCAGCGGCGAGATGCGCGGCGGGCTTGGCCTGACGGAGCCGGATGCAGGGTCTGACCTGCAGGGCATCCGCACAGTCGCAAAGCGCAAGGGCGACAAATATGTCGTGAACGGAACGAAGACCTGGATCTCCAATGCCATCGAAGGCCACTGCGTGGCGCTGCTGGTGAAGACCGATCCCGACGCCGTGCCGCGCCACCGGGGCATGTCGATGCTGATCGTGCCGAAGATCGATCCCGAAACCCGAAAGCCGCTGGCGGGTGTGCGCAACGGGCGCAAGCTGGGCAAGCTCGGCTACAAGGGTATCGATTCCGGCGAGTTCATTTTCGAGGATTATGAATGTGATGCGAGCCTCTGCCTTGTCGGCGGCAAGGAGGGCGAGGGCTTCTATATGGCGACCGGCGGACTGGAGCTGGGGCGGATCAATATTGCGGCGCGCGGGGTGGGCATTGCCCGCCGGGCGCTGCGGGAGAGCGTAGCCTATTCGCAGGTGCGCCAGACGATGGGCAAGCCGATTTGCGAGCATCAGGCGATCCAGCTGAAGCTCGGGGAGATGGCCGCGAAGACGCGGGCGGCGGAGCTGCTGGTGGAGGACGCTGCGCGCGCTTATGACAGCGGCGAGCGGGTGGACATGGAAGCGGGCATGGCGAAATGGTTTGCCTCCGAGACGGCGCTGGAAGTGGCGACCGAGGCCATGCGCATCCATGGCGGTTATGGCTACTCTACCGAGTACGTGCTCGAGCGGCTTTACCGCGATGCGCCGCTTCTTTGTATCGGCGAGGGAACCAACGAGCTTCAGAGGATTATTATAGCCAAACAACTCATCAAGAGGAATCCTGCCTGATGTTCCGTCTCCTGACGATCGCCTTCGCTGCGCTTGCCCTTTCCGCGTGTATTGCCGGTCCGTCCGGGCGGGCAAAGGATGCCCCGGCGCTGGAGGCGGTGGCTTCGGTGGATGTGGAGCGCTACATGGGCCTCTGGTACGAAATAGCGCGCTATCCCACCAGCTTCCAGAAGGATTGCGAAGGCACGACGGCAGAATACACCCTGCGCGAGGACGGCCGGGTCAACGTTCTGAACACATGCCGGTTCGGCACCAAGGACGGCAAGCCGCGCTCGGCGGAAGCTGTGGCGCGTGTGATGGAGGGCTCCAACGGCGCGCGGATCTTCGTGAACTTTGCGCCGATCCCGCTGCCGGCGGGGCGCGGCAATTACTGGATCATCTATCTCGATGAGGACTACCAGCACGCCCTGGTCGGCGAGCCCTCGGGCCGTTTCCTGTGGATGCTGTCGCGCACGCCCACGGTGACGCCGGAAGTTCGCGAAGAGCTCAATGCGGCGGCGGTTGCGGCCGGGTATGATCTCAGCATGCTGAAGGAAACGGATCAGAGATGAGCGATCCTCGTCTTGAAGCGCTGGGTGCCTCGATGCCTTTTGCGAAGCTGGTGGGGCTGAAATTTATTGAGGGGGACAAGGCGCGGGTCCGGGCGACGGTGACTGTCGGCGCGGAGCATTGTACGGCGGGCAGTATTGCGCATGGCGGCTTCCTGATGACGCTGGCGGATTGTGTGGGCGCGATCGGCGCTTTCCTCAATCTGCCGGAAGGCTCGAAGGGTACGACGACGACCGAGAGCAAGACGAACCTGATCGCGGCGGCGCCGGTGGGCAGTGTGCTGACCGCGACCGCCGAGCCGGTCAGCGTCGGGCGGCGGCTGCAGGTCTGGCAGACGCGGATCGAAACGGCTGAGAGCAAGCTGGTGGCGCTCACCACGCAGTCGCAGATGAATCTCTGATTTCCTTCTCCTGGATTTGGGTTTTCAGGTGAAAAAACACTGGTTTGCGGCTGAATCCGTGGGCGGAGGTGTTGCAGAAGGGATGGCCGGATATTTTGCAGCGGCTTGATCGGTAAGGCATTTATTCTGCTGACCGGCTGTTTCCTCTAGGCGCAAGTCTTCGCTTTGGCGTCTCCAGACTGCCTCATCGCCTCTCAGTCCGTGTACTCCGGATGTCGATTCCTTCTCATCGATTCTCATTTTTTATCACTTTGTATCGATCGGTTATCGCTGGCTCTCGGGGATGTCGGATTTCGGCCTTTGGCCTCTATCCGACCTACGGGTGGGTATGAGGCGGAGTATAACCTAGGCCGGAAGCATGTGGCGTAAGTTCTGGTGCTGAATTTTCAGTGCGTTGATGCGTGGGCGGATTTTATTTTCCGGAGGGGCGGACTTTGTTGCAAAAGCCCCGGCCTACATGCCGCGGCGCATGTGGTCCCAGGCATTGGCGAGCGTGTCCCGGTGGGCGGGGTCGGCGATCTGGATAAGGGCCGCAGCGCGGCCGTCGAGGTCGAGGTTTCGCAGGCGGGCGGCGCCGAATTCGGTGATGACGACGTCCATGTCGGCGCGGGCGATGCTGGTGGCGTCCGGAGTGAGGCGCGGGACGATGCGGCTGACGGCGCCGCCGCGGGCGGTGGCGGCAAGTGCGATGATGCCGGTGCCACCGCGCGAGGCACGCGCGCCGCGGAGGAAATCCGTAGAGCCGCCGGTGCCGGAAATCTGCCGGCCGCTCATGAATTCGGAATTGGCCTGGCCGAAGAGGTCGACTTCGAGGGCGGAGTTGATGGCCGTGAACTTTTCGATGGCGGCGAGGCGCAGGATATTGTGGGTGACGCTCACCGGTTCGAACCGGACGCGCGGCTCGGCGGCAAGGAGGCGGTAGAGGGCTTCGGTGCCGACCGCGACGCCCGTGGTGACCTGCATCGTCAGGTCAGCCTCCAGCATGCCGATGACCGGATCGGAGATGATGCCGGACCAGATGGAGAGACCCTTGCGCCCGGCAAGCTCGGTCAGCACGGCCTGCTGGACATTGCCGATGCCGAATTGCAGCGCAGCGCCGTCCGGCACGAGGCCGGAGATATGGCGCGCGATGCCGGCGAAAGCTGGGGCGAGCGGGGTGGGCGGTACGCTGAGCAGGGGAGAGGGGTCTTCGGTGACCTGCGCAAAGCGGGACAGCGGCACGCGCGGTGTGTGCGGCGGGGCGGGCATGTTCGGATTGATGACCGCGAGCAGCGGCACATCCGAGCGCGCGGCAAGGGCCGGGCCGAAATCGGCACTGACGCCGAAGCTGACATTTCCGTCCGAGTCCGGAGGGGAGACGAGAAGAATGCCGCCATCAAGCGGCGTAGTGCTGATCCAGTCCCAGGACTGGAAATAGGTCATCGGCAGGATGCGGGTGCGTCCGGCGTCGAAGGAGGGACGCAGGGGCGGATGCAGGAAACAGGTTTCGGCTTCGGCGGCGGGGTGGAGGCTTGCCCAGTCGGTCTGGTTGATGCCGGGCACCCATTGGCCGATGAAGGTGACGCCGTTCGCCAGCTCTGGCGCAGCGCGAAAGGCATCGGAGAGGCCGAGCGGCTCGCCGCTGCAGCCGCCAATGAAGAGGCGGGCGCGCTTCGGCAGGCGGGCGCGGAAGGCCGCAAGATCGGCGGCGAGGCTCATTGGACTTTCCAGTCCGGCTTGCGCTTGCCGAGGAAGGCGGCGACGCCTTCGCGGAAATCGGGATTGGCGAAGCCTTCGAGGAAAAGGCCCTCGGCTTCGTCAGAGCCCGGGCCGTGGCCGGCCTCGAATTCGCGCAGCATCTGTTTGGTGGCGCGCACGGACCATTGCGATTGGGCAGCGATTTCGAGCGCCAGTGCGCGGGCAGCAGGCAAGATGCTCGCTCCGTCGACCACTTCGTCCACGAGGCCCATGGCGAGCGCCTCTGCGGCGCTGAAGATGCGGCCGGTGTACAGGAGGCGCTTGGTGGTGCCGGGGCCGACGAGGCGGACAAGGCGGGCCATGTCTCCCGGCGGATAGACGAGGCCAAGTTTTGCGGGCGTGATGCCGAGGCTGGCAGAGGTGGCCGCGACCCGGATGTCTGAGGCGACCGCGAGGCTGACGCCGCCGCCGACGCAGGCGCCTTCGATCGCAGCGATCACGGGCTTGGGGCTTTCTTCAAGGGCGGTCAGGGCGCGGGCGATGGTCTGCCCGGATTTACGGGCCGCTGCGGGCGTGCCGTAGATCACCGGGAATTCGGAAATGTCGGCGCCTGCCGCAAACACGCCGGCGCCGCCGCCATGCAGCAGGACGACCTTCACGCGCGGGTCTGCATTTGCCTCTGCAACCCGGCGGGGCAGGCTCTCCCACATCTCGAGGGAGAGGGCGTTGCGGCGCTGCGGCTGGTCCAGGATGATCTCCGCCAGCGGTGCGGAAATCTCGAGCCGTATGGTCTGGGTCAATTCACGCTCCGCCGCTTCAAGGGATTGGACACCGCCTCATCCTCGTCATAATCTGATCACAGCGTTAACCTATGGGGCTGGGGCGTTCATTGGCAATCGCATGGGGACTACCAACATGTTGAATCGACTGACGGACCGGCGGCTGAGCCGCGTCATCGTGTCTGCCCTCGCCGGAACGGTCCTGCTTGCAGGCTGTGACCAGATCTCGGACCGGCTGAACCGGGCCAAGGATGTGGCGGAGACCTCCGCAGGCCAGATCAGCGGCGAAACCATCGTTGATCCGAGCGCGAGGAATCTCGAGACCGCCTCGACCGAGGCCCGCGCGCTGGCGGGCACGGTGATGGCGGAGTTCGTGGTCGACGAGGAGGAGCGCCCGATGTTCGCCATCGGCTCGATCATCGCCAAGCCGATCGACGTTCCGCCCGCTGCGGCCATGATGGCGGAGGCCGATGGGCTGACGGCGGAAGACCTTGCTTATCTCGAGGAAGACTATTTTGCCGGCGATGTGCCGGAGCCCGATGCGGAGCAGCTTGAAGCCTTGCCGCCGGCACCGGCGCCGGAAGTGAATGCCGCGCAGCCTGAGCAGGTCCTGCCGAAGATCACGCTCGATCCGCGCGCCATTACCAAGTCCGAGCGCCAGATCGAACAGGCGAGCGAGGACATCGACAAGATGGTTGCAGAGGCGCCGCTGGAGCAGCGCCGGATCAAGGGCCTGACCCGCGAGGAGTTCAAGGCGCTGCCGCTGGAAGAGAAAGCTGAGATCCGCAAGCTTGCCCGCCGGGCGCCGGTCTCGCGCGATGCGATCAAGGCGCAGATCGATGCCAATACGGTGATGCTCGACACGATGACCAAGTATGGCATCGGCGGCGAGGTGGCCCTGTCGCGACAGGGCCAGATGGTTATCCAGATTGGCGCGGACGGCGCGAGCCCGACGCAGTTCCGAGGCGCCGGAACCGGCCCGGCGGACTTCCTCGCCCGGGCGGACGCAGCCGAGTGTCCGGAAGGCATCCAGCCGGCGGAAGTGGCCGGCGACCTGGCGCTGGCGACAGCCTGTGTGGTGCGCGACCTGCGCGCATCCGGCCAGTTCGAGTATGTCGAGCCGGATTTCATCTTCCAGAACCAGTTTGTCCGCCGCACCAAGGATGCCCCGCCGCCAGCCGGCACCGGGACGCAGCCTGGCACGGGGACAGGTACCAAGCCGTCGGCGCCGGGGACGACACCGGTCAGCTATACGCCGAATGATCCGCTCTGGGCCCTGCAATGGCACTTCCGCGACCGCGGTACGGCGGACGGGCGCACGGCAGGCGGGGCAGGGTTTGAATCCTTCTGGAACCGTCAGGGTACAACGGGATCGCGCAATGTCGTGGTCGCTGTGGTCGATACCGGCCTGCAGATGTCGCATCCGGACATTGCCGGCTCGCCGAACATCATGCCGGGCTGGGACATGGTCTCGGATCCGCGCATGGGCAATGACGGCGACGGGCGCGACAGCGACGCGAACGATCCGGGCGACATGTGCGACCCGACGAAGCCTTATGCAGCGGACAGTTTCCACGGCACGCACGTGGCCGGAACGGTGGGCGCGGCCTCGACCAATAACGGGTCGGGCGTGGCCGGAGGCGCCTGGAACGTCAAGGTCGTGCCGGTCCGCGCGCTCGGCAAGTGCGGCGGGCGGCTGTCGGACATCAACGACGCGATCCGCTGGGCGGCCGGGCTGATCCCGGCGGAGGGCCCGGGCGATACCGAAGTCTGGAACGAGAACCCGGCCGACATCATCAACCTGTCGATCGGCCTCTTGGGCGCTTGCCCGGCGTCGTTGCAGGACGCGATCGATGCGGTGACCGAGCGCGGCGCGATCGTCGTCTCTGCGGCCGGCAATGCACGCATGTCCACCAGTTTCTATGCGCCGGCCGGGTGCCGCGGCGTGGTGACGGTGGCGGCGAGCGATGCGCGCGGGCAGATCACGCCTTATTCGAACTACGGGCCGGAAGTGACACTGCTGGCGCCGGGCGGCGACCTGACGCGCGATGACAATGGCGACGGCAAGCCGGACGGTGTGCTGTCCACCAAAGCGGCGACGAATTGCTATGACCCGGTGACCGGGGCAAGCGTGGCCAACTGCTTCTATGCATATGAGCAGGGCACCAGCATGGCGGCGCCGCATGTCTCGGCGGCGCTGGCGCTGCTGAAGGCGCGCACGCCGGGCGCCACACGGGACGAGCTTGTCGCGACGCTGACCGGCGCGCTTGATGCGCGCCAACCGTTGCAGTGCTCGGGCCTGTGCAGCCAGTATCCGGGGACAACGCCGCTGGCGGACAACCCGGACATGTGCGCGCGCCCCTGCGGGACGGGCCTGCTCAACCTCTCCAGCATCCCGGCCGCTTCGGCTGGCGGAGGAGGGCGCTGAGATGACAGGGACCCGCGCGCCTTTGCATCTGGGAGGGCCACTTGGCGCGCTGGGGCTCGGCTGTGTCGGCGGGGCGGTCGCATTGGCGATTGCCGCGATCAACAGGGATCCCCCGCCGCCGCCCGGCGAGGCGCCTGTGGCGACGCCGGCGCTGAGCGTGGATATCGAGTCGCCAACGGCGCAGACGCCGGCGTTTGACGAGACAGGCGAGACGCAGCTTGCGCAGGTCGAGACGGCGCCTGCGGTGGTGCTTGAGCGTCCGGCGCGCGCAGAAGGAACGGAGGTGCAGTTCATAGTGCGCCTCAAGGGTGCGCCGGAGATCGACGTCATCACGCGCAACTTCAAACGTGATCCCGCAGCGGCGCAGGCAGCCTGGCAGGATCTCGTCACGCGGTTGCCCGGCCTTAGCGATTTCACGCTGGCGGGGGCGAGTTATTCCGGCGAGATCAAGCTCGCCTACCAGATGCCGCCCGGCACGCCGGCGACGCCCGAGGAAATCCGCGCGGTACAGGACCGCCTTCTCAAGATCGAAGGCGTTTCCTATGCAGACCCTGACTATGTAGCCCACCCTGGCAAGGACTGAACCTGATGAACCGTACCCTTTTCCTGACTGCCCTGATTGCCAGCACTGTCGCGCTGACGGCCTGCGACCGCGTGTTCCAGCGTCCGGCTGACACGTCCGGTGAGGCAGCGGCGCCGGCAGAGGGGGGCGATGCTCCGGCTACGGATGAACCGGAACTGCCGGTTCGCCCAGCAACGGCCGCGACCGGCAGCACGATCGACTGGGAAGCGGCGCGCCGTGACCTCGCTGCCCGTCCCATCGAAGAGCGGGAAGGCAGTTTCCAGGTGCAGTCTGGCGGCGATGCGCCGCCCGTGCCGGTCTTCCTGCCGGCAGGCCCTGTTGCGGCGCAGAGCGGCGATGTGGCGGTGCGCTTCCAGCCGACGAGTGACGGCTATTACGCCTTCTTCCCGACCGAGACCTACGACATCATCGTCAATGGCACGAACGTGGTGATGACGGCCCCGGGCGATGCGCCGGCGCCGCGTTCCGATGCCTTCAACTTCCAGCCGACCACGACGGGTGCGCAGGTGTCCTTCTCGCGCTATGGCGCGGACTATCTCGTCGAATACGAATGCAAGGAACTGGTGAACGGCCTTCCGGCCTGCATCACCGAAGAAGAGGCGGTCGCCTTCGCACGCGACCTCGCGATTTCAGGAACCCGTTGATGCGACACTCACTGGCTGCAGCAGCTGCCGCGCTGCTTCTGACGTCCCTGGCGGCTTGCGACGCCGTGCGTTATCCGGGCGATGGCGGCCCCCCGCCGACGACGCCCGAGGCGCCTGAACCCCTGCCGCCGGGCGCGCCCGGTCCGCCGCCGCCGGAAGTGGACGATTCCGAATTCGACACGCCGGTCGAGCAGCCGGTGGAGGAGACCCCCGCCGAGCCGGGCACGCCGGGCGATGGCACGACGACGCCAGCGCCCGATCCGGTGGATGCAACCGATCCGTCAACGCCGCCGGATGTCGAGGTGCCGGTCGAGGAACCTGTGCCGACTGATCCCGGTACGACTCCGGCCGAACCTGAACCCCAGCCTGAGCCGGAACCGCCGGTCGTGACGCCGGAACCGGTGGCGCCGGTATTCAGCTATTTTCAGCCGGGCGCACTGCTGCCCGGCTCCGGCAGCGGCTTCCCCGAGCAGATCGTGCACGTGCCGAACATGGTTTTCCCGATCAAGTCGGCCCCGGCGGTACTGCAGTCACAGGTGTTCGCTTTCGGCGGCGGCGTGGCGGGCGGCGACCAGTGCGATGCGCGCAACTACTCCGCCCCCTGGCGCGACAATTTCTGCGAAACACGCAGCGCCAACCGGACGACGCCCTTCTGCCCGACGGCCAAGATCCACCAGGGCCAGGACATCCGCGTCGGCACGGCGGCGGATTGCAACACCCTGCGCCGCCAGTCGGCCGACGCACGCGGCCTGCATGAAGTGGTCGCGGTCGAGGATGGCATCATCACCTCGATTGGTACGTACACGGTCAAACTGCGCAGCGAAGGCTCGATCTACAATTACATGCACCTCAACATGAAGCGCCTTGCGGTGACGGCCGGGCAGAGCGTGAAGGCGGGCGACCTGATCGGTTATGTGTCCAACGATTTCGGCGGCACACCGACAACCATCCACCTGCATTTCGAGATCGTGCAGAATACCGGCGCCAGCGGCTGGGTGCATGTGCCGCCGTATCTTTCACTGGTCGCGGCTTATGAGCGGCGCGAGAACGGGCCGGGCGAACAGCTGGAGCCGGAGATCGGCGTCGCGTCGGTGGAGCCTTTCGTCATCCCGGAAGGGATGGAGATCATCGAATAGGCCAGGCGTCGGCGGATCAGCCCGAGATCGCCTGCGCGTCGCGCTCACCCGTGCGGATGCGCAGGATGGTTTCGAGGTCGTGGACGAAGATCTTGCCGTCGCCGATGGTGCCGGTGTTGGCGGCCGAGGTGATGGCCTCGATCATGCGCTCTACGTCATCGTCGGCGCAGGCCAGCTCCACCTTCACCTTCGGCAACAGGCGCACTTCGTATTCGGCGCCGCGATAGACTTCCGTCTTGCCCTGCTGGCGGCCATAGCCACGCACTTCGCTGACGGTGAGGCCGGTGGCGCCCGCTTCCGAGATGGCTTCGATCACTGCATCGAGGCGGCTCGGCTTGAACACGGCAGTGATCAGTTTCATGGGCTTGGTCCTTGCGCCTCGGTGCGATGCTGCACTTGCGAAAATAAGGTTACAAATCCTTGCGTCAATGCTCTTCGCGGCGTGTTGCCCTGACGGGACGGGCGATGCGCATGCGCTCTGTCGCTGGGGCAACTGCGCCGCCGCCGGGTGGCGCGTAAAGGCGTTTGACGGCCTCGATGAGCACGACGCCGCCAAAGCCGGGTGTCAGCATGCGCCCGATGGCCTCCCAGCCTTCTGCGGCGGAGGTCACCAGTCCATTGCTCATCGGCGGCATGTAGAGCGCACTGGACGAGGCGGTGACCTGGAAGAGGCCGCTGGACAGCAGGTTCGACAGCTGGCTGCGCGTCCAGGGGCGGCCCTGGCCGAAGGGGGTTTGCGTGGCGCGCGACCAGAGGCCGGCGCGGTTGGCAGCGGCGAGGACGATGCGGCCTTCCGGCGCCGTGACGCGCCAGATTTCCCGCAAGTACGCGCGCGGATCGCCGGTCTCCTCGAGGCCGTGAAGGACGATCACGCGGTCGAAAAAGCCGTCCGGGAAGGGCAGGCGCGGATCACCTACAGCGACAGAGGCATTGCCGCGCTCGCTCGCCTGCCACCTGACTGGGCCGTGTTCGTAGGGAATGGCAGCGATGCGGCGCCCAGGACCGGTGCCAAATGCGTCCAGGGCGGGGATCGCGTAGCCAAGGCCGAGCATGGTGAGGCCCTGCGCATCGCCCCAGAGATCCACCAGCTTGGCGCCGATCACGCGGGCGGCGGCGCGCCCCAGCGGGGAGGCGTAGAAACGTTCGAGGGTGACGGCGTCCTGACGCATGGGCTAAAGACGTCTCTCAGAACGCAACACGGGATAACGGGCACATGGGCATCTTCCTCGACATACACCAGTTTCCCTGCCTGAACGACAATTACGGATATCTGGTTCACGAGCCAGCGTCCGGCGAGACTGCCGCAATCGATACGCCCGATGCGGCGCGCTATCTGGAAGAGGCGAAGCTTCGCGGCTGGACGATCACGCAGGTCTGGAACACGCACTGGCATCCGGACCATGCTGGCGGCAACCTCCGCCTCAAGGAGGAGACCGGCTGCCGTATCATCGGCCCGGCAGGCGAAGCGGCAAAGATCCCCGGCATCGACCAGCAGGTGAAGGGCGGGGATGTGGTACAGCTCGGTGATGCGCGGGCAGCAGTGATCGATGTGCCGGGCCATACGCTCGGGCACATTGCCTTTCATTTCGCGCCGCAGTCTGTGGCCTTCGTCGGCGACGCCGTCTTCGCACTTGGCTGCGGGCGGGTGTTCGAGGGCACGATGGAAATGATGTGGCAGAGCCTGAAGCGGATCAAAGCCCTGCCGCCGAAGACGCAGCTTTATTGCGCGCATGAGTATACGGCGTCCAATGCGCGCTTCGCCGTGACCATCGAGCCGGAAAACAAGGCGTTGAAGGAATACGTTGCCTGGATCGAGAAGCAGCGCGGGGACAACCTGCCGACGGTACCGGCACTGCTGGAGCGGGAGCTGGCGACGAACCCGTTCCTGCGGGCGGACTTGCCGGAGATGCAGCTGGCAATGGGACATCCGGGCAATGCGGCGGCGACCTTCGGGGAAATCCGTGGGCGGAAGGACCGGTTCTGATGGGCATTGCCCGTGCCGGAGATCTGGGTGCGAATGAGATCATCCGCCTGCTGAACATGCAGCGCCATCCGGAAGGTGGCCATTATGCTGAAACTTTCCGCACGGCTGGCGAGGGGCGCGCCGCAATGACGGCCATCTATTACCTGCTGCAGGCCGACGAGCTGTCGGCCTGGCACAGGGTGGACGCGGAAGAGGCGTGGCTCTGGCACGCGGGTGCGCCGCTGGCGCTGACCCTGTCGCCGCCGGACGGGAAGGGCGCTTCCTCGACGACGCTGGGGCCGGACCTTCGCGCCGGGCAACGCCCGCAGGCCATCGTTCCGGCGCATCACTGGCAGACAGCGGAGACGCTGGGCCACTGGACGCTGGTGTCGTGTATCGTGGCGCCGGGGTTTGAGTTTTCGGGCTTCACCCTTGCGCCGCCGGGATGGCGTCCCGAGGTGTGAGTTAGGTTATTCTTGAACTTCGCGGGGCATTCTCCCCGCGGCAGGCAGAGGACCCTCGCATCCATGTTCGGCAGGCGGCCCCGGTATGATGACACGTTCGGTGCGCGCATGGACCTTGGCGCAGACCGCGTCGAGCCGATGTCGGCGATTCCGGCGAGCCAGGTGCGCGTGAAGGAGACGATCCTGATCGAGCGGCCGGGATCGATCTTCGGCGGCTTTGCGCGGCGCGAGACCGATCCGCTGGCGGCGCTGCGGGCGAAGCCTGAGCGCCAGACGAAGGCGCCGCCGCGTGAGACGCGTGCGACGACGGCGCCGCGCCCGGCAACGCCGGTACAAGGCGCGCGCAGCCTTGAAGACGTATTCCGGACGATCTGGCAGCGGCTGTCGATCGCGCAGCGCATCGCGCTCAGCCTGTTTGCAGGCTGGTTCCTTCTCGCCTCAGGGCTTTGGGTGTTTGCGGCAGTCGCGGCGGTGGTCTGGTTCACCCGGCGCCAGCGCGCCGGGTGAGGCCGCAGATCAACCGGCGATGTACTGGGCGCCGTTGACGGTCATCGTGGCGCCGTTGATGAAGGCCGCCTCGTCGGAGGCGAGGTAGGTACACATCGAGGCGATCTCTTCGGCCTTGCCGAGCCGGCCGACCGGGATGGTGGCGATGATGCCTTCGAGCACTTCCGGCTTCACGGCCGAGAGCATCTCGGTGTCGATGTATCCCGGGGCGACGACGTTGGCGGTGATGCCTTTCTTGGCGCCTTCATAGGCGAGGGCCTTGGTGAAACCGATCAGGCCGGCCTTGGCGGCGGAATAGTTCGCCTGCGTGAACTGGCCCTTCTGGCCGTTGATCGAGGAAATGTTGATGACGCGGCCGAAATTGCGGTCGCGCATGCCGTCCCAGACCTGGCGGGTGACGTTGAAGGCGGAGTTCAGGTCGACGTTGATGACTTCGTTCCACTGGGCGAGGGTCATCTTGTGGAACGGCGCATCGCGGGTGATGCCGGCGTTGTTAACCAGGATGTCGATCGGGCCGACTTCGGATTCGATGGCCTTGATACCGGCGCCGACGGCCGCGTAGTCGGCCACATCGAACTTGTAGACCTTGATCCCGGTGGCCTTCGAGAACTCCGCAGCGGCGGCGTCATTGCCCGCATAATTCGCCGCGACGTTGTATCCCTTGGCCTTGAGGGCCTCGCTTATTGCCTTGCCGATGCCCCGTGTGCCGCCTGTAACCAGTGCTGTGCGTGCCATTTCCATTTTCCTCCCTGCGGTGTTTACGCTTCCGCTTGCCTTCAACTTAGATACCGCATTGGTCAAGTCGAGCTTTTGTGCGACTATTTCGCACTAGCACAATAATTGCTTGCCTGGCGCAGACCGGGCAACGGGCGAGGCGAGGATATGGCGAAGGCAAACGGATCGGACGGCCCGATCATCATCAAGAAGTATGCAAACCGGCGTCTCTACGACACGTCGACCTCTTCCTACGTGACCCTGGACCACCTGTCGGACCTTGTCCGGGAGGGCCGTGACTTCGAAGTCCGCGATGCCAAGTCCGGCGAAGACCTGACCCGCCAGGTACTGACCCAGATCATCTTCGAGCAGGAAACCAAGGGGCAGGGTGCCTTGCCGCTGAACTTCCTGCGCCAGTTGATCGGCTTCTATGGCGGGGGCGCGCAGGCCTTCCTGCCGGCTTTCCTCGAAATGTCGATGAACTCCTTTTCGGAGGCCCAGAAGGAATGGCGCAAGGCCGCCAACCCGATGAACCTCTATGAGGCGCAGGCGAAGCGCAACATGGCGATGTTCGAGCAGGCCATGAAGATGTTCATGCCGACCGTGTTCCAGGCGAGCCGCACCGAGCGCCAGTCGCCGACGGCGTCAAACCCCTTCTTCGAGTACCAGGCGGAAGCCATGGCCGCGATGCAGGAACAGATGGAAGCGATCCAGAAACAGCTGAGCGAACTCGCCCGCAAGGACTGAGCCGGAGCAGCCCTTGCAAACGAAAAGAGGCGTCCCTCTGGACGCCTCTTTCTGTTTCTGCACGGAGCTTTGCGGGTTCAGACGTTGCCGTCGACACCGAAGTCGCGGCGGGCCGAGACGATGGTGACAATCACGCCCGCCAGCACATCCAGCAGCGTCATCGACATCAGGATGAAGAAGGTTGAGGTGGCAAAATTCGGCATCAGCAGGAACTGCACAAGGCAGATGATGAAGAGCAGCAGCGAGATGCCGTGATTGATGATCGTGGCGGTGCCGGTGCTGGTGGACTTCAGAATCTCGAGGAAGAGGAAGGTGACGGCGAGCAGCACGATGGCGTCGCCTTTCGTCAGTACCCACTCGACACCGGAGATCATCGGCAGGCCGAGGAAGCGCTCACCGAGGAGGCCGGCGATCGGGGCCTGGCCAGCACGGATGAGTTCGCCGGCAGGTCCGGTGGTCTCGACCGATCCTCCGGCCGTCAACGCGATGAGGTTGTAAAGGATTACTGGTATGACCAGCAGCGGAAAAATTCCGAAAATCAAACGCATTGGCGACCCCTGTTGCTGTGTATCATCCCCACCCCGGCGTTTGGCCTTCTCGCGATCGATCCGCGCGACTGTTGCGGCGGCCAAAGCAATCTTTTCGTCTTTGGACTTCACGGCGGCCCTTCGGGGTAAGTGACACTACCAAGTGTGTTTACCGTATCGATCCGAAGGTGGCGAGGGGATTTACTGCGCCGCCTGTGGGGCGGGCGCTCAGCCCTCGGGGCGTTCGAATTCGGCCTCACCGGACTTGTGGTGCAGCTGCAGGTTGAGGAGTATTCCCTTGGCCACAGGTAGCAGCCACAGGCAGAGGCCCGTGATCACCAGGGCGAGGAAAAGGATCGCCAGCGCCTTCATCAGGCCGGGCAGGGGGCTCATCGGGATCAGGAACAGGAAAGGCGCAGTGAGGATCAATACGCCGAAACCGACGAAGAAGGCCGGGCCATCGGCCGTGTCGGCGGCGCGCATGTCCCGGCCGCAATGGGGGCAGGCCTCGTTAAGCTTCAGATAGGCCGAGTACAGGCGGCCCTCGCCGCAGGCGCCGCACCGCAGGCGCAGGCCGTTCAGGATGGGGCGCAGTTCCTTCATCGCCTCCAGATAGCGGGTCCGGGCGCCGCACGCACCGTGTCAAAGCCCCGCGCCCGGACAGCCGCCCCTTGACGCGCCCCGGCCGTTTGCCCACGAAGCAGCCGCACCGCGCCGGAGCTGCGCGGTCCAGAACGAAAGCGCTGTTTATGTCTGATCCTGTCTTTTCGCGCATTGCCATCATCGGGGCGGGCCTGATCGGCTCGTCGATTGCCCGGGCGTCGCGGGAGTATGGCACGGCTGATGAGATCGTCCTCTATGACGCGAGCCCCGAAGTGCGCGCGCGCGCGGCCGAAATCGGCCTCGGCGAGGTTGCGCCGACGCTGGAAGCCGCCGTTGCAGGCGCCGATTGTGTGATCCTGTGCGTGCCCGTTGGCGCGCTGGGCGCGGTTGCTGCCGGCGCCGTGCCGGCCATGAAGGATGGCGCAATCCTCACCGATGTCGGCTCGGTCAAAAGCGAGGCAGCGCGCGCGCTGACGGCCGCCGGCGATGCCCGCATCCATGTGATTCCCGGCCACCCAATTGCGGGTACGGAGCAATCCGGCCCGGATGCCGGCTTCCCGACGCTGTTTCGCGGCGCCTGGCATATCCTGACGCCGGTGTTGACCGGTGCCCCCGGTGAAGCCGACGCGCTGGCGCAGCTGACTGCCTTCTGGAAAGGGCTTGGCGCGAAAGTCGAGTCGATGGACGCCGGGCGGCATGACCGCGTGCTGGCCATCACCTCGCACTTGCCTCACCTGATTGCCTTCAACATCGTTGCCACAGCCTTTGACATGGAAACGGTGGAGCAAGGCGAAGTGGTGAAATATTCCGCAGGCGGATTTCGCGACTTCACCCGCATCGCGGCCTCCGACCCGGTGATGTGGCGCGACGTATTCCTGAACAACCGGGAAGCCGTGCTGGAATGCCTTGGCCGTTTTTCAGAAGACCTTGCCGCCCTGCAGCGGGCTATCCGCTGGGGCGACGGCGATACGCTGATGCGCGAATTCACGCGCGCCCGCACGATCCGCAAGGCGATCATTGATGCGGGCCAGGATTCGGCTTCGGTGAACTTCGGCCGCAATACGCCGAAAGCTGAGAAATAGTCGCTAGCGCGGCGCGCGCTTTGCCAGGATGCGCTGCAGCGTGCGGCGGTGCATGTTGAGGCGGCGGGCGGTTTCCGAGACGTTATGGTTGCACAGCTCGTAGACGCGCTGGATGTGTTCCCAGCGGACGCGGTCGGCCGACATGGGATTTTCCGGCGGGGCAGGACGCTCGTCCTGCGTGGCCGTCAGGGCACGGATGATGTCCTCCACATCGGCGGGCTTCGAGAGATAGTCCACGGCGCCGGCCTTTACGGCGGCCACGGCGGTCGCGATGGCGCCATAGCCGGTGAGAATGACGGCGCGGGCTTCCGGCCTTGCCTTCTGCAGCACTTCGACGACTTCCAGACCGCTGCCGTCTTCGAGGCGCAGGTCCAGCACGGCAAAGGCGGGCGGGTTCAGGCGGGCAATGTCCTTGCCTTCCGCAACGGTGGAGACCGCCGAGACCACAAAGCCGCGCTGGGCGAGAGCCCGGGCGAGGCGCTGCACGAAGGGGCCGTCATCGTCCATGACGAGACAGGTCTTGTCTTCGAGCGCTTCGAGGCTCGGGTGCACGTTCACGGGGGCGGGGCGTTCCATGGGGAGTTCCTAAACGCAATTCGGCAACAAACGCAAATATAGGGCCAAACTGCCCGCTAGTCCAAATTGCGCGGCAATAAGGCGCTGAGCGGCCACACAGCCTGGACGACGGCGCCGGTAGCAGGCGGCGTGCGGTTGCGCGAGGCAATTCTGCCGCCCGTGCGCTCGATCAGCGTCTTGGCGATGAAGAATCCGAGGCCCATGTCGCCGCCGCCGAGGCGGGCTTCGGACCGGTCCGAGATATAGGGCTCGCCAAGCTTCGGGATCACTTCGGGCGAAAAGCCGGGGCCGTCGTCCATGATCGTGATGATCACCTGCTCGCCGGTCCAGCTGGCGGTCGCCTCGACGCGGGTGGCGGCGAAGCTGACGGCGTTTTCGATGAAGGCGCCGAGGGCATGCAGGACTTCCGGGCTGCGCTCGATCACCGGCGGGCGCGGCGGGCCGCCCTCGCCGGGATTGGCGCGGACGATGACGGCGACCCCCAGACCCTTCATGGGCGCGGCGGCTTCTTCCACGAGCGCGTCCAGCGGCATCCGGGCATGCACGATGTCGGCCGCATCGCGCGCCTCGCGGATGGCGGAGAGGATGGAGCGGCAGCGGTCTGCCTGTTCCGCGATCAATCGCAGATCCTCGGCATGCGGATCATCCGGGGAAAGTTCGCGCACCAGTTCCTTGGCGACCAGGTGGATGGTGGCAAGCGGCGTGCCCAATTCGTGCGCCGTCATGGCGGACATGGCGCCGAGGGCGGAGAGTTTCTGCTCGCGCGCCATCACGACGCTGGCGGCGTCCAGCGCGCGCACCAGGCGCGCCTCGTCCTGACTTACCCGGCCCGCAGAGACTGTGAAGAAGGCGATGCCGACTGCGAGCGCGGCGAATTGGCCCCACTGGAAGAGGGCAGGCAGGTGTGTGCCGCCCGCTTCGGTCCAGGGCAAAGGCAGGCTGGCGAGCGGCATAATCGCGGCGAGCATCAGGGCGAGCGCGGCGACGAAACTGGCCGGCACGAAACTGAGGCTCAGCGCGGCAACGGTGACCGGCGCGAGCATCAGCAGCAGGAAGGGGTTCGACAGGCCGCCGGTGACGGCGATCAGCGCGGCGAGTTGCAGCGTGTCGAAGCCGAGCTGCAGCGCGGCCTCCCAGCTGTGGGTGAGGCGCTGCGACGGGAAGGCAAAGGAGAGGAACACGTTCAGCCAGGCTGACGCGGCAATGATGGCCAGGCAAAGCGCCAGAGGCAGCTGGAAGCCGAGGCCGAAGTACACCAGCAGGACGGCAAACGTCTGTCCGCCTACCGCCAGCCAGCGCAATGTGATGAACGTGCGCAGGCGCGTGCGGCCGAGCGCGGATTGCGCCGAGCCGAGCCCTTCAGGCGCCAGCGTGAAGATGGCGTCCTCGAAGCCTGATCGCGAATCCCGTGCAGCCTCATCCATGCGCAGAGCTTATGCGGCAGCCTGTCGCTTGCGCCAAGCAAAGCTTTGGGCGCTTATGCGCGGCATGCGCACACAACTTTCGCTGGCTGTCCTGGCCCTTCTCGCCGCTGCCTGTTCACCGCCTGCCTCCCAGGAGGCGGCTGCCCCGGCAGCGGCGGCAAAATCGGGCGGCGCACAGTCCAGCTGCCTTTCGCGGGCCTATCCGGAAATCGGCGGGCCGATCTCGCTGGTCTCCAGCACCGGAGCACGTGTGACCGAAGCCGACTTCAAGGGCCGGCCGACGCTGATCTATTTCGGCTTCACCTATTGCCCGGATGTCTGCCCGATGACGCTGACTTCGGTTGCTGCTGCGTACCGGAAGCTGCCGGAAGGCGTGACCCCGCCGCAGACGCTGCTGATCAGCGTCGACCCGGCGCGCGATACGCCCGAGGCCTTGGCAACCTATGTGGCGAACAAGGCGTTTCCAGCCGGGCTGATCGGTCTCACCGGAACGGAGGAAGAAATCCGCGCCGCCGCAGATGCGTTCAAGGCGGACTATTCGCGTGTCGATCAGCCGGACAGCATGGCCGAGTACACGATGGACCATACGAGCCTGCTCTATCTCATGGACGAGAATTGGCAGCTGAAGACCTTCTTCACGCATCAGGACACCGCGGACACGATCGCGGAGTGTCTGACGACCATCGCGGCCGAGTAAGTTCGGGACCTAGTATTCGTCCGCGCCGCCAGGGTTTCTCCGGCGGCGGATCAGCCACATGACGCCGCGCAGGTCGCTCATCGCGTCCTTGAGGCGGCCGAAATTGGTGTAATTCGATTTGCCTTCGCCGCGCGGGCGGTGGTTCACTTCACGGAACTCGACTGCGTGGCCTTCGGCGCGCATCAGCGCGGGCATATAGCGGTGCATGTGGTCGAAATAGGGGAGCAGCAGGAAGGTCGCGCGGTCCATCACCTTGATGCCGCAGCCTGAGTCATCGCAGTCATCGCGCAGCATCCGCTTGCGGATATTGTTGGCAAAACGGCTGCCGAACTTCTTCCAGGCGGTGTCCTTGCGGCTGCCCCGGCGGCCCATCACCATTTTCAGGCCATGCGGGGCGTCGGCGCGGGTCAGCTGGCGGTAGAGGTCCGGCAGGTCCGCGGGGTCGTTCTGCCCGTCGCCGTCCAGCGTGCCGACGACAGGGGCGCGAGCCGCGAGGATGCCGGAGCGGATGGCGCGGCTCTGGCCGGCATTCTGGCGGTGGCCGACGACGCGCAACATCGGGTATTGCGCCTTCAGGGCGACCAGCCGGGCGCGGGTGTCATCGGTGGACGCATCGTCCACGAACACCATCTCGAAGGCCCGGCCATCAAGGGCAGCGGCGATTTCGCCCGCAAGGGTTGCGACATTCCCCGCCTCATTGTGGACAGGCACGACAACGGAGAATTCGGCAGCTTCGGTCAATGGGCCCTCTTCACGGCTGGGCGAGGCAGCAAACCGCGCCTCTTACCGGGCCTCGCCTGCAAAATCGAGGCCCCGCGCGCATCTGGGGGGCGGGCAGCATGGGCTCGGATTTTCGGCCAATTCCGCAAGACGCCCCGGCAAAGCTCCGCTAAAAGGCCGCGCATGACCCTTCTCGACCGCCTATCGACCGGCTGGAAAGCCTGGATCATCCTCTTCCTCCTGACCTTCGGGGCCGCCGCGCCCGGCGTCTTCCTGCTGCCGGCGCTGGACCGGGACGAGAGCCGTTTTGCGCAGGCCTCCAAGGAGATGCTCGAGGAGAACAATTACATCGTCATCCAGTACCAGGACGAGCTGCGCAACAAAAAGCCGGCCGGCATTCACTGGCTGCAGGCCGCGAGCACCGCCGTGTTCACGGGGCTCGAGGCGAAGGAAATCTGGACCTACCGTGTGCCGAGCTGGCTGGGCGCGGCGTTTGCCGCGATGGCCTGTTTCTGGGCCGGTATCCCGCTGATCGGCCGGCGTGCCGCCTTCCTCGGCGCCGCGATGTTTGGCGCGACGCTGCTACTCACCTCCGAGGCGCATATCTCGAAGACCGACGGCGTGCTCGTGTTTCTTACCACACTGGGCATCGGCGCGCTCGGGCGGCTTTATCTCGGTACGGACAAACCGGGGCGCATGGCCTTCCTCGTCTGGCTGACTGTCAGCGCCTCCTTCCTGATCAAGGGTCCGGTGACGATGATGGTCGTCGCCTATGCGGGGCTCGGCGCCTTCGTCTGGGACCGCGCGGCAGGCAGCAAGAGTGGCGACTGGTGGCGCCCGCTGGCGGACTGGAAAGGCCCCGCGCTGTTCGTCGCGATGGTGCTGCCCTGGTTCCTCTGGATCCAGGCGGCCACCAATGGGCAATATATCGAAGGCGCGGTCGGCAAGGACCTGAAGGACAAGTTCACCGGCGCCTCCGAAGGGCATGCCGGGTGGTTCCTGTACCACCTCTCGCATATCCCGGCCTGGTTCTTCCCGGCGACGCTGCTGTTCGTGGCGGGGCTTGTCGCCTCGGTGAAGCAGGTGGCCGGGGCAGGGGGCATCAACACCGCGGCCGTGCGCCGCTACGGCCTTGCCGGGTTAGCCATCTTTGCGGTGCTGGGCGCTCTCAACTACGGCCTTGCCCTGGTGCCGCCGTTCGAGGCGGGCAGTGTGGCTGAAACCCTCCGTACACTGAAGCCCCTGCCGGCCTGGCCCTTCCTGTTCATCGCTGCAGCCTGGCAGATGTCGCGGGCATCCACTGATGCGGCGGAGGCCGATCCGGAAACGAAGGGCCTGCGCCTCCTGCTCGCCTGGGGCGTGCTCACTTATGCCTTCTTCGAACTGATGCCGACGCTGCTCAGCCACTATATCCTGCCTGCCTATCCGGCCTTTGGCCTGCTGTGCGGCTATGCGGCTGTGCGACTGATCGACGGGGCAAGACTGCCCGTGTCCAATGTCATCGGCATCGTTCTCTTCGTCATCGGTGCGGGCCTGCTGCTCGCCGCGTCCTTCCCCGGCGTGACGACCTACCTGATGGCCGAAACGGCGGGCGATTTCAAAACCGTCTCGGCCGGGGAAGTTCTGGCCAGCTGGACGGTGTACCGGGAGTTCCCGCTCTGGCTCTGGTGGGTGGGGTTCGCGCTGACCGGGGTCAGCCTGATTGAATTTGCGCGGAGGCATGTTGCCGCGTCCATTCTCCTTGCGGTTCTCGCCGCCGCCGCGCTGGGCTGGCATGTGCGCATCTTCATGCTGCCGAGCCAGGTCTGGGTGCAGCCGACCGAGACCGCGCGGCTTGCGCTGGAAGATGTCTGCGGGGTTCCGGGTGAGGACGATATCTGCAATGTCAAAACGCCGGAGCGCATCCTCGCGCTCGGCTATGCGGAGCCGTCCTATGTGCTGACGCTCGGCACACAGAACCTGCATCCGCCGCAGACGCCGCTGGACCTGCCGTCAGATCCTGCGGCCTATCCGGTGGTCTACCTCCTCAACTTCGAGGACCGGAAGGCAGACGAGCCGATCACCGAGACCGCCGCGCGCCTGCGCGCCGAAGCGCAAAGCCTCGGCGCCTGCCTGACGGAAAGCCCGTCCTACTATGCACTGAACTATTCCAACGGTGACCCGGTCCACTTCCGCGCCTGGCGGTTTGACTGGGGCAGCTGTCCGTAGGCAGATTATCCTGTAGCGCGACGTACCCATCCACCCGAAGGAAAAGGGGTCTCGCTGTCGCCTGCTAGCTTTCCAGTTCGACGTCCCAGTAGAGGTAGTCCATCCAGGTTTCGTGCAGGTGGTTCGGCGGGAATTTCCGGCCGATATCCTGCAGCTGGTAATTGTTCGGGCGGTAGGGCTTGCGCTGCAGGTCCATGTGGCTGTCGCGCAGCAGCTTGCCGCCCTTGGCAAGATTGCAGGGGCTGCAGGCGGTCACGATGTTTTCCCAGGTTGTGCGCCCGCCCTTGGAGCGCGGCAGGACGTGGTCGAAGGTCAGGTGTTCCTGCGCGCCGCAATAGGCGCACTGGAAGCCGTCGCGCAGGAACACGTTGAAGCGTGTGAAAGCCGGCGGGCGGTCCTGACGCACGAAGTCACGCAGCGCGATGACCGAAGGCAGGCGCAGCTCGCGGCTGGGGGAGCGGACCACGCAATCATACTCGGCGATGATGTCGACGCGGTCGAGGAAGACGGCTTTGACCACTTCCTGCCAGGGCCAGAGGGACAAGGGATAATAGGAAAGCGGCCTGAAATCCGCGTTCAGGACGAGGGCAGGGCGGCCGTTCGGCGGCAGGGATACGACTTCAGTCATGCGAGCCTCCCTGGGCGCAAACGGGGCTGAGATCCTTGCTGATCCTACAGAAGACGCGTTCTCCTTGCGCTGTCAGGACCGGCTTCTAACCGATTCTTCCCATAAGATTATGACAGCCGGACCCGAACGCAAGAGGCGGGGGGGCAGGCGGTCATGGGGCTGCGGCGCGTGCCCGCTGGACATGCAGCCAGCCCCAGAGGAGGTGCGCGGCCACGCCGCGATACGGCCGCCAGCTTTCGGCATGGGCCGTGAAGGCCTTCGAGGCCATGCGGGGATCATAGCCGCCGAGGCGCTTGTGGGCCTCGATCAGGGCGACATCTCCGGCCGGAAAGGCATCCATCGCGCCGACGGCATAGAGGAGAAAAAGTTCCGCCGTCCAGGGCCCGATGCCGCGCACGGCCAGCAGTTCGGCGCGTGCCTCATCCAGCGGGGCGGCGCAGACGCGCGCGAGATTCAGCTGACCGTCCGCCATCGCCTGCGCGATCGAATAGAGGTGCGCCACTTTCGGCCGGGACATGCCGCAGAGCCGGATCGCCTCGGGATCGGCGGCGAGCACGGCGGGCGCAGTGACTTCGCCGAGATGCGCCTCGACGCGCGACCAGATCGCGGCTGCCGCGGTCAGCGAAATCTGCTGGTGCGAGATCATCCGGCCGAGCATCGCATAGTCCGGCGCCTGCGAACGCCAGACCGGCAGGCCGATGGTTTCGTAGGCGAGGGCGAGGGCAGGGTCGGTGCGGGCGAGGTGTTCGCAGGCCGTTTTCAGCTGACGCCGCGGCGGCGCGGTCGTCACTTGACGCCCTTTGCGGCCTGCGCCGCGCGGCCTTCGGCGATCAGCCGGTTGGAGGCGGTTTCAAGATCGCTTTCAAGCCGCGCCATCAGGGCCTTGCGGTCAAGGCCCGGCGGGATGGCAGGCAGCACTTCGTAGACAATCTTGCCGGGCTTGCGGCGCGCGCCCTTGGCCGGCCAGCAGAGGCCTGCATTGGTGGCGACAGGGATGATCGGCACGTCGAGCGCCTTGTTCAGGGCGGAGATGCCGGCGGGCTGGTAGAGAGGTGGATCGTCCGGCGCGCGGCGCGTGCCTTCCGGGAAGATGATGATGGTGCGGCCCTCGTCCTTGCGCTTCTTTCCGGCGGCGATGATCGCTTTCAGGGTCTTGGACGTGCCCTCCCGGTCAATCGGGATCATCCCTGTGCTGAAGGCATACCAGCCGAGAAAGGGTGTCCACATCAGTTCCTTCTTGAGGATATGACAGCTGTCACGGATGATGATGAAGGGGATGAACACGTCCATCATGCAATGGTGCTTGCCGGCATAGATTGCCGGTCCCGGCACGACATGCTCGCGGCCCCGGATTTCGGTGTCGATATCGCAGATCAGTTTCAGGCCGACACGGATGATCTGCGCGTAAAGCCCGATGGCGCGCTGCGTGACAACGCGCGGGAACAGGATCGTCGGGATGTAGAGCACCCCGCAGATCGCCATCCAGCCGTAGAGCCAGACCAGAAACAGATAAGAACGCAGCATCTGCATAGCGCTGGCCTCTAGCGGCTTGTCGGCCCGGCGTCACTACATGACGGAGCGCAGCGACCGCATCACGGTGATCCCGGCGGCCAACCGGGCAGCAAGGCCTGCGATCACCGGCGTGACAACCAGAACGGCAAGGTCCGGGAAATCCAGCGACAGCTGGGGCAGAAGGCCCGTGCGCTCGGCGCCTGCGCGGCCAAGCGCGATCAGCACGGCAACACTGGCGAGAGCCACCAGCGCGCCCACGGTTCCTGCCCGCAGGCCCAGCAGCCAGAAGCGGCGCTCGAACAGGCCCGCGATGAACCGGTCTTTCGCCCCCGCCACGTGCAGCACATCGACGATGTCCCGCCGCGCCAGGAGGGCGGCATGGGTTGCAAAGGCAATCACCGCAATCGCCGTGGCCGACAGCAGCGCCACGATGGACAGGGCCGCAATGCGGGAAATCGACAGCATATGGCGCACGTCGCCTGCCCATTCTGAATGCGCATCCACGGCGGCATCATAGCCTGCCCCGTGCAAGGCCGTGCTGATCTGCGCGCCGATATCGCCCGCGCCGGCCGCGGCGGTCACGGCAATGAGGCGCGGCACGGGCAGGTCTGCCGGCAGGCCGCTCTTTCCGAAGTTGGGCTCGAGCAGGGCGTTGATCTCGGCATCGCTGAAGGCGCGTGCGGTTTCGACGCCTTCAAGTCCCGCCAGGAGCCGCGCTGCGGCGTCGGCTGCCGACGCATCGGCGCCCGATAGCGAGACCGTGTATTCACCTTCGACTTCCGCCGTCCAGGCGCGCGCTGCGCCATAGGTGGACTTGGCCGACAGGGCCGCCAGTGCAGCCAGGAAGCAGAGGGCGCCGACCACGAAGAACAGCGCCGCCTCGCGGGCATCTTCCAGCGGCAGGAGGGAGCTTTCGCGTGTCTTCATGGCATGGCCTTCAGCGGATCTGTGCGGCGCCGGGCCGTGGGCATCGCCTCGCCGCTTTCCTGCACCAGCATGCCATCGGCCAGCCGGTAGACCGGTGCGTCGATCTGGCGGATCAGGCCGAGGTCGTGCGTGGCAATCACTACCGTGGTGCCGAGACGCTTGTTGAGTTCGTAGAAGAGACGCATCAGGCGGGCGGCCATCTCGGGGTCGACGTTGCCGGTCGGCTCATCGGCAATCAGCAGGTTCGGCTGGGTCACCACGGCCCGGGCAATGGCCACGCGCTGCTGCTCGCCGCCGGACAGGGTCTCAGGGCGCTTGTGCAGCCGCTCACCGAGGCCGACCCAGCTCAGCAGTTCTTCAACGTCCCGGCGGTACTGGCTTTCCTTCCGGCCCATCACGCGAAGGGGCAGGGCGACATTCTCGTAGGCCGTCAGGTGGTTCAGCAGCCGGAATTCCTGGAACACCACGCCGACCCGGCGCCTGAGGGCCGACAGCTGGTCGCGCGACAGGCGGCTGGTCGGGCGGCCGAACAGGGAAACCTCGCCCCGGGAGGGCGGCTGTGCCAGGTAAAGCAGCTTCAGGAGGCTCGACTTGCCCGCGCCTGAGGCACCGGTCAGGAAGCTGAAGCTGCCGGGTTTCAGGACCAGATCAATACCGCTAAGGATTTCCTCGGACGAATCGTAGCGAAGGGACACGCCATCCAGGCGGACGGCGGCCTCTTCAAACATGTCCGGGCGCAGCTGGGTCATAAGCGAGGTCCGGGGGTCCAGGGTTGGTCGAACGGGGCGGTTAGCGGGAAAGACGCCGGAAATGATACTTACGTGTCCTTCGTGCAGCACCCATTATTTCGCCGATGACTCAACAATCGGTGAAAGCGGCCGCACTGTGAAATGCGCGGCATGTGGTCATTCCTGGTTCGTGCAGCCGAAATCCCTTGCCGAAGAAAAGCCCGCGGCGCCTGCGCACGAGGTTTACCGCGAGCGTCTGCGCGAACAGCGGCGCGAGAAAAGCAAACTGTTTGCCGTGATGTCTTGGCTTTTCACCGGCAGCCTTTTCGTGGCCGCGACCATTGCCGCCTTCTTCTTCCGCAACGATGTCGTGAAGGTCTGGCCGCAATCGGCTGCGGCCTACCGGCTTGCGGGTCTCGACGTGAACCGGTTCGGTCTCGACTTTGCCGATATCGAACGCGCGCGCACGTTCAATGACACAATCCCCATCGTCACCGTCACCGGCCGCGCGGTGAATGTCGCGAACTCGGCCGTCGAGACCCCCGGCGTGCGCGTGGATCTGCGTGATGAGAACGGCAAGATCGTCGCCACCGAATACAGCTTCGTCACGCCAGCCGAAATTGCGCCCGGTGCTTCCGGCCAGTTCGGCGTGGTCGTCGAGCCAGCGCCGGTCGAGAGCTTCGAGATTGTCGTCAGCTTCGTCGAGCGCTCCGCCGTGCCCAATGAGCCGCCGGCCGAAGAGGCGCCCGCCCCGGAACCAGAAACCCTTCCCGCTCCCGAGGAGCCGAACTGATCATGCAGCAACCGATACCGCACGCGCCGATGCCCAAGATTGATGTGATCCTTTCCGAAGCCGACCTGATGGCACGCGTCGACGAACTCGCCGACCGGCTCGCCCCCCGGCTGAAGGAAGGGGAGTGGACCGCCGTGTCGATCCTGATCGGTGCGACGCCGTTTACCAGCGACCTGATGAAGGCCCTGGCCCGCCGCGATGTGCACCCCATCCTCGATGTGCTGTGGCTGGAAAGCTACCGCGATGCGCGCGAAAGCTCGGGCCGTGTCGTCGTGCGCGCGGATGTCTCGCGCAAGGTCGAAGGCCGCGGCATGCTGCTGATCGATGATGTGTTCGATACCGGCCGCACGCTGGAATTTGCCAAGCACCACCTCCTCGCCAAGGGCGCGCGCGAAGTGCTCACCGTTGCCCTCACGCAGAAGCCCTGGGCGCCGCGCGGCGCCGAAGGCGTCGACTATTGCGCCTTCGATGCGCCGGGCCGTTTCCTGGTCGGCTACGGTATGGATGATGCGGGGCTCTATCGCGGCCTGCCTTACATCGGCGCGCTGGACTGATTGTTTGTGTACGTACCAGCCAGGATAGGCCGGGGTGCTACCACGCCCCGATGTTCGGTGCGCTGGCCCAGGGCTCCTTCGGCGGTTGCGGTTTGCCCTTCTGCAGCAGTTCCACCGAGATACCGTCCGGCGAGCGGATGAAGGTCATGCGCCCGTCGCGCGGCGGGCGGGAGATGGTGACGCCAAGGTCTGCGAAGCGCTGCGTGGCGGCGTAGATGTCATCAACCTGGTAGGCGAGGTGGCCGAAGTTCCGGCCGCCGGCATAGTCCTTCTCGTCCCAGTTCCAGGTCAGCTCGATCATCGGGATGTTGAGCGAAGTCGGCGAGGCGCCGGGCGGCACGCCGCCGCCGCGTTCGATGTCGGCAGGGGAGGCGAGAAAGACCAGCGTGAAGCGGCCGGCCTCGTTGTCGTAGCGCGTCACTTCCTTCAGGCCGAGGCCGTCGCAGTAGAAGCGCTTGGCCGCTTCGATGTCGCTGACGCGCACCATCGTGTGCAGGAATTCGACGCTCATGAATGAGTCTCCCGGAGGGCGCGCATCACCTGTTTGAGGTTTGGCGGGGTGAGTGTGTGATAGCGGTGCATGGCAATCGCGAGCAGGCCGACTGTCAGGCCGAAAAAGGCGAGGAAGAAGCTGAACGTGTGGATCAGCGTGCCGACCTCGAAAACCGGCGGTTCCCCGGCAAGACGCCAGATCGAGATCCATACCGAGTTGAACAGCCATGAGAGGGGCGCCAGAAACAGCGTGATGAAAGCGGCGCAGGCGTAAACGTAGGTGCCGCGGCGCGGGCCTTCGGCGCGCAGGTAGAGGTCCGTGAACTCGGTCTCGTCGATACTCTCCGGCAACTCACCGGCCTTCTGGCGCGCCCTCAGGACTTCCGGCGCAAAGGCCTTGGCCTGTTTCCAGCGCAGCGCGAGATGCACGCCCCAGGCGGCCACAGCGATGACGAGGGCAATGTAGAGGTACATGGCGGGCGGGTTCGATCCGGGCTCTGCGGCCCGGCAGCCCGCAGAAATTCAGGGCCGGTGCGCGCGTTCGTAGACAAGCATGGCCCGTTTGCGTGCCACACCCCAGTGATAGTTATGCAGGCGGCCATCGGCTGCAAGGGCCCGGTGGCAGGGGATGAACCAGCTGACCGGGTTGGCGCCCACCGCTGCGCCCACAGCCCGGGCCGCCTTTGGCGCGTCAATCCGGCTCGCCAGCGCCCCGTATGTGCGGGTTTCGCCGGCCGGTATCTCCAGGAGCGCCCGCCAGACCTGCCGCCGGAATGGCGTGCCATAGAGGCAGACCGGCAGAGGCTCGCCCGCTTCAAATACGCGTGAGGCCAGCCGCTCGGCTTCGGCATCGTCGCGCCGGATGGAGGCGCCGGGATACCGGGCGGCGAGGTCTGCAAAGGCATCTGCCTCGCCCCGGCCCTGATGCTCGAAGCCGGTGCGCGCGGGGGCGCCTTCGTCGATGAAGCCGAGCGCCACGAGGCCGCGCGGCCCGATCAACCAGGCGCCCAGCCCGAATGGTGTCGGCGCACGGCCCATCACCAGCTCAGCGCCCTTGCCGCCGGTTTTTGCCTCGCCGGGGGTGAGGCCTTCATGGGCGATGAACAGGTCGTGCAGCCGTCCCGGTCCGGAGAGGCCCGTCTCCAGCGCCGCGTCCAGCACGCTCGCCCCGCCGCGCAGCAACTCGCCTGCCGCGCCATGGGCGAGGGCGCCCTGGTACTGCTTGGGGCTGATCCCGGCCCAGCGGGTGAACTCGCGCTGGAAATGATGGGGCGAGAGGCCCACCGCTGCCGCAGCGGCTTCAAGATCCGGCCATTCGGCCCACGTCTCGCCCAGCCAGTCGAGGGCTTTCGCCATCCGGTCATAGGCGCGGGCGCGTTCGTCGAGAGGGGCTTGTCCATCAAACATCGGCCCAAGATGCGCCTGCCTTCCGCAGCGCGCCACCCGTTTCTTGCGCTGCACCACAAGAGGTTCCTTTTGCCCTCTTTACGGCGGGGCGCGATCACGCAAAGTGCGCGGCTTGCATACGGGGAGGTTTGCGAACTGACATGGCCGACGCACGCAGCATCATCCTGCACGAATATCCGTCTTCGCCGTTCTCGGAAAAAGTGCGCCTCGCGCTGAGGCTGAAGAACCTTGCCTATGCGCGCGTCGAGCAGCCGGTGATCATGCCGAAGCCGGACCTGATTCCGCTGACCGGCGGTTATCGCCGGATTCCGGTGTTGCAGATCGGCGCGGACATTTTCTGCGACACCGCCATCATCCTGCGCGAGATCGAGGCGCGCTATCCGCTGCTTTCCTTGAAATTGCCCGGCCATGAGGGCCTCGCGCAGATCGTGGCGGGCTGGGCCGATTCGCGCTGGTTCCAATCCTCGGTGGCCGTGATCTTCGGACACATGGGCGACAATGTGCCGGAAGCCTTTATCAAGGACCGCGAACAGCTTTCCGGCCGGCCCTTCAACATCCCCGCGATGAAGGCTGTTGCGCCGATGATGCGCGACCAGTGGCGCGCGCGCCTGATGCTGATCGAGGAACGCCTCGCCGGCGGCAAGGGGGCGGGCAGCGGCAACTACCTGATCGGCGCCAAGCCGGGGCTCGTGGATGTCCATGCCTATATGAACGTCTGGTGGATGAAGTCTGCCGTTCCGGAATTCGCCGATGCCTGCCTCGAGAATGCGCCGCTGACGGCTGCGTGGTACCGGCGCCTCGCCGAAGTGGAAGGGCAGGAGCCAGAGACGATTTCCTCGAAGGAAGCGGTCGCGATTGCGAAGGATGCTGCGCCGCGTCTCGTCGCCGCCACCACCCGCAACGAGCCGCAGGAATTCTCGCCGGGTGAAAAGGTGGCGGTTGCGCCGGATGATTACGGGCAGGACTGGGTGGAGGGTGAACTCGTGCACGCCGATTCGCAGCGCATCATCCTGCGCCGCTTCACGCCCGAGGCCGAGACGATCCATGTCCACTTCCCGCGCGCGGGATTCCTGGTGCGCCGCGCCTGACGCCCTTGCCACGCGCGCCTGCCGGGTTAGGCTCCGTCCCATAAAAGGGAGGAGACCATGATGAAACGCATTCTGATCGCCGGCACGGCCTTGCTTGCCGCGTGCGGGCATATCTCGAGCGCGGAGGCGCCGGCGGCGGCTGCGAAGGCCGAAGTGAAATCCGAGGGCTGGTATCCGTCCCGCTACGGCGCCGAAGACCGGCTGGGCGCGATGAACAATCTGTCCCCGGAGAAAACCGCCGAAGCGGCGAAGCTTATCACGACCGGCAAGACCTATGCGCTCGGCCAGGTCACTGGCAGGAAGACACCCGCCTATGGGCCGCGCACTTTCAACATGACAGTTCTTCAGTTGTCGGACGGTTCGGGTACGCCGCTCGGCGAGAACAAGGCCGTGGGCAATGACGACCTTGTGAACACCTATGTCGGCATCGGCAGCCAGCTCGACGGCCTCGGCCATATGGGGATTGACCACCGCTACTATAACGGCGTGCCCGTTGCCGACTTCGTGACCACCGGCGGCCTCACCCAGTACGGTACCCACACGCTGCCGCCGGTTGCCACGCGCGGTGTGCTGCTCGACATGACGAAAGCCTTCGGCGATCCGGTGCCAGCCGGTACCGCGTTCAACCGCGCCGAGATCGATGCCGCGGCGAAAGCTGCCGGTGTCACCATCGGGAAAGGGGACATCGTCCTCTTCCACACCGGCACGATGAAGGCGACCGAAGGCTCGGCCGAGCTTTCTCCGGTCGAGCCAGGCCTCGGTGTGGAAGGCGCGCAATACCTTGCCGATCTCGGCGTTGTGGCCATCGGCGCGGACACGTGGGCGCTGGAAGTCATCCCGTTCGAGAAAGAGACGCGTCCCTTTGATGTGCATCTCACGCTGCTCGCCAAGAACGGCGTCTATATCCTTGAAAACATGGTCACGACCGAACTCGCGGCTGATGGCGTGACGGAATTCTTCTTCACGCTCGGCGCGCCGAGACTGGAAGGCGCCGTGCAGGCCATCGTGAATCCGGTGGCGATCCGCTAGGCCTTTTCTTCTCCTCCCCTTTCATCAGAGGGGAGGAGGGGTTTTGAGTCCCTGCTTCAATAGAACCGTGGGCGGAGGTGTTGCGCAGGGATTGGGAGCAGATATCGTAACGGCTTGATCGGGATGGAGTTTATTCTCCGAAAGGCTTGTTCCTTGTGGGCGTAAGTCCTGTTCTGTGCACGCCAAACGGTCTCATCCAGTTGCAGACTTTGTATTCCGGGTGTCGATTTATTCTCATTCATTCTAATTTTTTATCATCTGGTATCGATCGATTATCGCGCGCTCCCGGTGTGCCGGATTTCGGTCCTTGACCCCAATCCTGCTTGCGGGTGAGGCGGAGTGTAACCCGGGGCGAAGGGGTGTGGCGCAAGTTCTGGCGCAGAAACTTTCAGGCGCTTGAGGCGCCTGCAAATATTGTATCCGGAGAGGGCGGCTCTTGTTGCAAGAGCGGGCTGGTCAGGCCCGCAGGAACGGCACGATGTCGGCGACAAGCGTGTCCGACATCTTGTCGGCGAGGTCGTGGCCCCATTTGGGGTAGGACTTGAAGACGGCGCCGGGAATGCGGCGGGCGATGTCTTGTCCAGCCGCCGGGCGGATCAGCGGATCGTCGGCGCCGTGCAGGACCAGCGTTTGCGCTTTCACGCTGCCGAGGCGCTCGTGCCAGCGCGGCGTGCCGAGGATGGCCGCATACTGGCGCATCGCGCCGAAGGGTCGGTCAGAGCGGTGGAAGTCCTCGATCGTCCGCTGCCGGATGAGTTCGGCGCTGTTGCGCAGGTCGGGATGCGAGCCGATGGCGTGCTGGGTGCTGACGGCAATGGCGGACACCGCTTCCGGCGTGCGCGCCGCCGGAACGGCCGTCAGCGCCGCCATGGCTTCGGGGGTCGAGGGCGGCAGGGACGGGTCGCCCGAGGTTGTCATCACCGGGATCAGCTTGCGCACCTTGTGGGCATGGTCGAGCGCCATGTGCT
The DNA here is from genome assembly GCA_964643405.1 of uncultured Hyphomonas sp. Classification (GTDB taxonomy): domain Bacteria; phylum Pseudomonadota; class Alphaproteobacteria; order Caulobacterales; family Hyphomonadaceae; genus Hyphomonas. Next base: position 37,069 of record CAZXQD010000028.1, read on the forward strand.
GCGCAATCATGCCGCCCATCGACACGCCGAGGACATCGGCCTTCTCCACACCGATGGCGTCCAGCAGGCCGGCGGCATCGGTCGCCATGTCCTTTACCGTGTATGGCACAAGCTTGCTGGCATCCTGCCCGGACATCACCGCCGTCAGCACATCCATGGGGGAGGGCGGGGTGAACTGCGTGAACTCGGTCGAGAGACCCACATCGCGGTTGTCGAACCAGATCACCCGGAAGCCGGCATCTGCCAGTCCGCGCTTCAGGCCGTCCGGCCAGCGCGTCATCTGCAGGGCAAAGCCCATCACCAGAAGGATCGCTGGATCATTCGCGCTGCCCAGCGTGTCATACTCGATCTCGATCCCATTTGCCTTCGCGCGTGCCATGCCCGTTCCTCCCGGTGTCCGCAGGCATTCTAGAGCGCAAGTCGAAGCCGTAGGAAACGAAAAACGCCGCCCCCTTTCGGAGGCGGCGCCGGTTTCAGGTCCGGAATGGCCGGATCAGAAGTTGTAGGTCGCTTTCGCGTAGACGAAGCGGCCCGAATAGCCGAACGGCGAGTAGGTCGAGAACGGCGTGTTGCCGGTCGAGTTCAGGCCCAGCGGCGCGGCATCCGGGTATTCGTCCAGGATGTTGTCGGCACCGACGGCCAGCGTCACTTTTTCGGCCCAGGTGTAGCGGGCCTCAAGGTCGATCAGCGTTTTCGGGCTGAGCGTATAGTCCAGCGCCGGCGTGTTCGACGGCACCAGCACTTCGCCGTAGCGCACCGCGCGCAACGTGCCTTCGAACGGGCCATACTCCCAGTTCAGCTGGCCGGTGAACTTGTCCTTCGGCGCGCCGTCCTCGAGGGTCAGCACGTTCGTCCGTGCAAAGAGCACAGGCGGAGGCGTCAGGGACGAGAGAACCGGGATTGCCGGGACCTTCGTCACGTCCGTCTTGTTGAAGTTCGCGCCGGCTGTGGCCGTGAACGAACCAATGGCCGTTTCCGGGAACGCGTAGTTGGCAATGATGTCGATACCGGTGGTTTCGGTGTCGACGCCGTTGATGAAGAAGCGCCCGCCGCCGGAGCCGATGAAGCCCTGCGAGATCAGGAAGTTCTGCACGTTGGTTGCGGTCAGGTTTTCCGACAGCACGATGCGGTCTTCCACATCAATGCGGTAGGCGTCGACCGTCAGGTTGAAGGCGCCGAACTGCAGCACGCCGCCGAGGGCGTAGTTGATCGACTTCTCGGCATCGAGGTCTTCTGCACCGAGGGCACGCGCGATCGGATCATCGACGCGGAAGGTCGTGATGTCGAACGGAACGCCGTTGATGAAGTTGGTCGAGGTTGTCGTGAAGTATTGCTGTTGCAGCGACGGCGCGCGGAAGCCGTTCTGGATCGACCCGCGAAGCGCGAAGGCATCGTTGAAGTCGTAGCGGGCAGCGAGCTTGCCGGTCAGCGTTTCGCCGAAGTCCGAGTAGGACTCGCCGCGCACCGCAGCCGACACAAGCAGGGCGTCGGTCAGGTTGGCTTCAAGGTCGAGATAGGCGCCGATGGCGGTGCGGTCTTCGTCCAGCTCGTTGGCGGGACGGAAGCCCGGGAACACCTGCGAGCCCGAGGCCGTGGCGCAGCCGCCGGCCAGGGTCTGCGCAGCGGTCGGCGCGGTGCAGCCCGGTCCGAGCAGCGGCAGCAGCACGCCGCCATTGCGGTAGGAGTCCGGTTCACCCGCAAAGATCTCGTAGGTTTCCTGACGCGCTTCCACGCCCCAGGCGACGTTGAGTTCCGATGCCAGGCTGTCGACGGCGAAGCCCTGCACAAAGGCCAGGTTTGCCACCAGCTGCGAATGCTCGAAGCCGCCGGCGTCGAACTCCGTCGGCGATGCCGGACCGAGCGAACGGTTCAGCGTATCGATGATACGGAAGTCCATCTTGTTGGAGCCGTAACCGATCGAGGCGTCGGCTTCCCAGCCTGCCCAGTTAAACCGCACGCCGCCAAGGGCCGAATAGTCCGTAGTCGTCGGATTGATCTTCGGCAGGAAGCCGTTCGGGTAGATCTGGGGAACGTTGCGGACATCGTTCGGCAGGCGGAAGAAGCCGGCCGAAATGGTTTCGCGGTCCTGGAAGCTCGCCCAGCCATACAGTTCTGCGCCATTGGCGAGGTCATAGCCTGCGTTGGCGAAGAGGCTGATCTGGTCGAGTTCCGGCTCGCCGGTCCACGCGTTGAAGCGGTTGATGATCGCCTCGGAGGCCGCGTTGCCTGCCGGGTATTGCTGGCGGTGGTCGTAGCCGGAACGCTCGGTGTGGTTCTGGTCCTTGTATTCGCCGGTGACGGTCAGGAAGCCGCCGTCGCCAAGGCCGAAGCCTTTCCAGCCAGCGACGGTGAAGACGTGGCCGTCAGAGCGCT
>CAZXQD010000029.1:0-39358 GCA_964643405.1 uncultured Hyphomonas sp.
CCAACCTTGGCCGCCATATCGAGAACCTGCGCCTCTTCGGCCTGCCCGTCGTCGTTGCCATCAACCGCTTCACGACGGACACCTCCGCCGAACTCACCGCCATTGAGGCCTGTTGTACACGCCTCGGCGTGAAGGTCGCCGTCTGCACCCACTGGGCCGAAGGCGGACGCGGCGCGGAGGCACTCGCGCGCGCCGTGACCGAGATCGCTGCCCGGCGTACCGAGCCTTTCTCCCTTCTGTATCCGGACGATATGCCCCTGATCGAGAAGATCGAAACCGTCGCGAAGCGCATCTACCGGGCCCAGCGCGTCGACACGACCCGCGCCGTGCGCAAGCAGCTTTCTGACTGGGAAGCGGCCGGCTTCGGCAACCTGCCGGTCTGCATGGCCAAGACCCAGTACAGCTTCTCCACCGATCCCGCCCTGCTCGGCGCGCCCGAAGGCCATGTCGTGCGCCTGCGCGAAGTCCGCCTCGCCGCGGGCGCCGGGTTCGTGGTCGCCATCTGCGGGGACATCATGACGATGCCGGGCCTGCCCCGGCACCCCGCCGCCGAGATCATGCACCTCAACGCCAGCGGCCAGATCGAGGGCCTGAGCTGAAATGCAGCTCTAAGGCAGCTGCTGCCTATTGAACCTCGGCCTTCGGCTCCCTAATCCATGAGCATGGCCGAGCGTTTCGAGACGAATTCCCTGATGCAGCGCCTGGACCAGCGCTCCCGCGACATTTTCCGGGAGATCGTCGAGGGCTATCTGGCGACCGGCGAGCCCGTAGGCTCGCGTACCCTGTCGAAAGGCGGCATCCAGCTGTCGCCGGCCTCCATCCGCAATGTGATGGCTGACCTGACCGAGCTTGGCCTACTGGACGCGCCCCACATCTCGGCCGGCCGCGCCCCCACCCACAAAGGCCTGCGCCTGTTCGTCGATGGCTTCCTCGAATACGGCGAGCCGTCCAAGATCGACAAGAAAGCCATCGACGAACGCCTCGCCGCCGCAGGCGCAGACTTTGACGCCGTGCTGGGCGAAGCCTCCGACATTCTCTCCGGCCTGACCGGCGGCGCAGGCCTCGTCTCCTCCCCCACACACGACGCCCCCGTCCGGCATGTCGAGTTCGTGCCACTGACAGGCGGCGACGCCCTCTGCGTCCTGGTCACCGAAGACGGGGATGTCGAGAACCGCTTCATCAAGGTGCCCGAAGGCCTGCCCCTCACCACGCTGATCGAGGCCGGCAATTACCTGTCCACACGCCTCAAGGGGCGCACCCTGTCCGAGGCGATCAGCGAGGTGCGCGCCGACGTTCGCTCCCGCCGCGCCGCGCTGGACACTGCCGCCACCGCCCTTGTGGAAGCCGGCCTTGCCCAATGGGGCGGCGAAGCGCCGGGCCGGGGCCGCAGCCTGATCGTGCGCGGCCGCGCCAACCTCCTCGAAGACGCCAAGGCCGCAGAAGACCTTGACCGCGTCCGGCAGCTCTTCAACGAGCTTGAACGCCAGCAGAGCCTGCTCGAAATCCTCGACACGACGCGCGACGCCGAAGGCGTGCGCCTGTTCATCGGTTCGGAGAACAGGCTTTTCCCGCTCTCGGGTTCAAGTGTCATTGTGGCTCCCTATATGGGGGGCACGAAACAGGTGATCGGGGCACTCGGCGTGATCGGGCCAACACGGCTCAATTACGCCCGGGTGATCCCCATGGTTGATTATACCGCGAAAGTCGTCGGCGAGATTCTCGCCGGCCGCCGCGGCAAGGATGGGAAGTCATGAGCGATCCGACGAACACGAACGAAACCGCCGATCTGGAAAACCCGGCGGCCACAGCTGAAACGCCGCCGCCCCCCACACCGGAAGAGGTGATCGCCAAGCTCGAAGCCGAGAAGGAGGAACTGCGCCTGCAGTTCCTGCGCACCTATGCAGACCTCGACAACACCCGCAAACGGGCCGAACGCGAAGTCGCCGAAGCCCGCGTCTACGGCATCGGCAAGTTTGCCGGTGACCTGCTCAACGTCGCGGACAACCTCGCCCGCGCCCTTGCCGCTCTCCCGGACGCCGACCGCGAAACCCTGACCGAAGCCGGCAAGAACCTTCTCGGCGGTATCGAGATGACGCAGAAGGAACTGCACACGGTCCTGACCCGGCATAACGTCGTCCAGATCGAGGCAGCCCCCGGCAGCGCCTTCGACCCGAACGTCCACCAGGCCGTCGCGCAGATCCCTTCCCCGCACCCGGCCGGCACCATCGCCGAGCTCTTCCAGCCCGGTTGGCGCATCGGCGAACGCACCCTGCGCGCCGCAATGGTCGCCGTCAGCCTCGGGCAGGCGAACTAGGCCGCAGGCGCCAGTTCGCTTTCTTCCTTGGGATCCGCCAGCTGCTCGCCGCCTTTCGGGCGGCGGCAAAGCTCTTCTGCGAACGCATGGTTCACGTCGCGGTGCCCGGCTTCGTCCTGGCGTACCGCGATCACGACATCCCTCAGCGTCGCATCAGCTGGCAGTTTCCAGTAATCGATGGCCAGCTCCGGCGCGGGCGGGTTGGGCAGGCGTCCTGAATCGATCTCGTTCAGATAGCTTGTATAGCTGACAACCGCCTCTTCCTCGAAATAGGCGACCAGCCGGTGCGCTGTGCGCGGCGCGAACAGGTAGAGGACGAAGAAGGCGTTGAAGAACATGCCCTGCGCAAAGATGATCAGTGCACGCTCAAACCAGTTCGGCTTGGCGACAGTGATGAAAGTCATCAGGTGCATGCGCTCATTCTCGGCTTCCGAGAGCAGCGTATGGATCCAGCCGCGGTCATCCTGGAAACGGCGCAGGCTTTTCAGGTGGTTCAGCATGCCGCCGACCATGCCCGGCACCGCCGCAACGGTTTCCAGCACCACCGCCCGGTGGCCATAGCGTTTCCGGAAGAATGTATCCGCGAAAAAGCGGAGCATTTTCGTCAGCCCGTAGGCCACGCGGTCCGACAGGTCGCGCGGCGCATGGCGATACTCCAGCGGTTTCACTTCCGGGGCGGTCTTGTCCAGGGTCATCACGCGCACCTCCAGAGAGGGAGATGGCGTTAGGGAAACCTCCGGCAAGTCCCGACTGCCCGGACAAGCCGTCGCAGCCTTGTTATTGACCGGTTATTTTCCACGCCGTGACCGTGCCCGGCTCCCAGTTGGGTACGATGACAACATCTCCGTACACGTTCAGATCGTTCTGCAGGATCTTGTCTACCTTGGTGTCCACCAGCAGCGTGACCGTCCCGTCTTCGCCGACATGGTGGATCTCGCCCGGCCAGCTGGACACAAGATAGCCGCCGCCCGGCACCAGTCCCACGCCGTCTGCATCCTTCATCCCTGTTGCAATTACGGTTTCTGTTCCCGGCGCCTGCATGGCGATCAGGTCGCCCTTCGCCATCGTGGTGATCAGCAGCCGGTCCCCATCACCGAGGATACCGTTGATGCCTTCCCAGGCCGGATTTTCGGCCAGCACCGAGGCGCCTTCCGGCGTCACCGTGTGGATCGTCGCCGTGCCGGAGTCGGAAACCAGCACATCGCCCTTCCAGACCGTCATGTCATTCAGGAAGCCGACGCCCTCCATCACGACCTTGCCCTTGGCTTCGCCGGTCGCCGCATCGAACATTGCCACACCGTCGCGGTCGGCCGCGTAGAGCACGCCCTCATGCACGGCGAGCCCCGCCGGTGCGTGCATCCCTTCGGCGAACTTCGCCGCCGCAACCGAGCCGTCGGCGTTCAGCTTCGAGATATAGCCGTTGCCGTCCAGCGCAGCCGAGTCCCCGGGGCCGATATTCGAGACGAAATAGTTACCGTCCGGGGCGAGCGCGGCGCCTTCAGGCTGTTCGAATCCGGAGGCCGTCCACATGAGTTCCAGCGCGCCGCCCGCGGGCTCTGCGGTTTCGGTACTGGCCGCTTCCGGCGCCGCCACCGGCTCTGCTGGCGTGCCTCCGCAGCCTGCCAGGGCGAGCCCTGCAATCGCCGGAATGATGAATGTGCGCACGTGTTTCCCCCGCTTCTGTCTGCGGCGGAGCATGCCCTATCGCGCGGCGGGTGGCCAGCCTAAGCGGCGCGGGCTTCCGGCACCGGTTTCCGGCGCGCCTTCAGCATCTCGCCCCACTTGCGGAACGGATACAGCGTCTGGGTGATGAAATCGTTCGGCGGATTGTCCGCAATGCCCGTCGGCACGTCGATGGCCGAGCCCGGATTGTAATAGGTGCCGAACATCCGGTCGAACACCGGGAAGATCGTCGCGAAGTTCTTGTCATACGCGGCTTCCACGTTTGCATGGTGCCAGCGGTGGAACTGCGGCGAGACCAGCACGTCCCGGAACGGCCCGTGATCCCAGTCGAGCTTTGCATGCACGTAGTACTGGTGCAGCCCCTTGATCAGCGCGAGACCGGCAATCTCCTCGAGCCGGAAGCCCATCCAGGACGACGTGAACACAAGGCACGCCGCAATCACGAACTGCTCGGTGAAATGCCCGCGCGACCAGGACAGGAAGTGCAGCTCCGGATCGGAATGGTGCACGGCATGGGCCGGCCACAGCACGCTGGTATGCAGCATCCGGTGCACCCAGTAGAGGCTGAAATCATAGACGATCAGCGCCGCCAGCGCCTTCACCACGAGCGGCACGCCGTCCCATGCCCCGGCCGGCAATACCGGAAGGCCGAGCCAGCCATAGAACGCCACCAGAGGCGCGATCAGGAGCAGGTAAAGCGCCCCATTCAGGCTCGCAAACTGCTGGATCAGGAAATTGGTGATCCCGCTTTGCCGCAGAGATTTCGGCCAGCGCAGCGCGCTGCGTCCGCGTGACACGAAGGCCAGCAGCGTGAAAATCGCCGCAAGCCACAACAAGGCGGCAGCATGCGCGGCTATCCCGGCCAGAAAATCCAGCATCACATCACCCGATGGCCGGTTTTCCAGCCTTTGGGCACGTGTCTAGCAGCCCAGCCTTAATACTTGGTGAGGCCGCCTCAGACCTGCCCGCGCCGGTCCATCCCCTGCCGGTCCAGCATCCAGCCCGGATATTCCGGCGCCAGCGCGGAGACGGCGTCCAGCGCCGCCAGATCAGCGGCGTCCAGCACCACATCCACCGCGCCCAGATTGTCGGCGAGCTGCTCCATCGTCCGTGTGCCGATAATCACGCTCGTCACATGGCTCTGGTGCAGCAGCCAGCCGAGCGCCACCTGGGGCACGGTTGCGCCCTTCCTCGCCGCAATGTCCCGCATCACGTCGATGATGTTGAAGCCCTTCTCCTTGTCCACCGGCGGGAAATCGAAAATCGTCCGGCGCGCATCATTCGGCCCTGCCCCGTCGCGGCTGAACTTGCCGGAGAGGAATCCGCCCGCCAGCGGGCTCCAGGGCAGGATCGCAAGGTTCTGGTCCTTCGCCATCGGCACCACTTCGCGCTCAAGATCGCGGCCCGCGATGGAGTAATACATCTGGCAGCTTTCAAACCGTGCCAGCCCGCGCTTGTCCGCATAGGCCACCGCCTTCATGATCAGCCAGGCGGGCATGTTGCACAGGCCCACATACCGCACCTTTCCGGAGCGCACGACCGTGTCCAGCGCCTCCACCGTCTCCTCGATCGGCGTCAGCGGATCGGTCCCGTGCACCTGGTAAAGATCTATGTAGTCGAGCCCCAGCCGCTCGAGGCTTGCGTCCACCCCGTCAACGATATGCTTGCGCGACAGGCCGGAAATATTGCGCGCGCGCTTCTCGCGCCGCTCAGCCTCTGCCTTCTCGGCCGCGCCCGCATCCTCCGCCACGAGCGTCGAGACCCGGCCGAATACTTTCGTTGCCACCACCGTCTCGTCGCGCGGCAGGCCGGTATTGCGCAGCGCCTGCCCGAGGATCGCCTCCGAGCGCCCGGCCGAATAGACATCCGCCGTATCGAAGAAGTTGATGCCCGCATCGAAGGCCGCCTTTACCAGCGCGTCGGCTTCTTCCTGCTGCTGCTTTCCGATGAACTTCCAGATGCCCCCGTCCCCGCCGAAGGTCATGGTGCCGAGGCAGAGTTTGGACACGACGAGACCGGTGTGTCCGAGTTTGGCATATTTCATGGGGGGCCCTCCTGATGCCCCTCCAAGATAAGGACGAAACCCGCCGCGTCGAGACGCTAGGCCGGAAGGCCGGCAGGCGCACGTTTACGGTCGGCCTGTGCCCAGGCCCGTTCGTGCAGCGCGTAGGCCGCCGTTTGCACCAGCGGCTCGATCATGCCGATGGCCAGCGCCGCCTGCCAGCTGCCGGTCAGGGCAAAGGCCACGGTTATGGCGACCGTGAAATGCATCAGGCTGTAGGTCAGCGTCTTGAAGGCGGGGCGTGGCAGGGGCGGAAATCTGAGTCTCATGCCCGGCCAGATGGCTGCCTTGAGAATGGTTTTCAAATAGATCCTGTCCGGATCCGGCATAGACGGGGCCTATACAGACCCCTATCCAAATGTGCATACGCCCCTTGAGCCCGGCCCCGCGCTTCCCATATCGACGACCGAACGGGCGAACAGGATTTGAACCCCTGCCCGCCGCTCAAAAACGTAACTTGAAAGAGCCATGGGCGGCCGGGGCTGCTGAGCAGACCGAACCCACAATCGCCGATGGCGGCTGAAGAAGAGAGAGACAGTATGAGCAAGATCATCGGTATCGACCTCGGCACCACGAACTCGTGCGTCGCCGTCATGGAAGGCGGCCAGGCGAAAGTCATCGAAAACGCCGAGGGCGCCCGCACCACCCCGTCCGTCGTGGCATTCCAGGAAAACGGCGAGCGCCTCATCGGCCAACCCGCCCGCCGCCAGGGCGTCACCAACCCGGACTTCACCTTCTACGCCATCAAGCGCCTGATCGGCCGCACCTTCGACGACCCGACCGCCCAGAAGGACAAGGCGATGAGCCCCTTCGGCATCGTCAAGGCCCCGAACGGCGACGCCTGGGTGAAGGGCCGCGACAAGGACTACTCCCCGCAGGAAATCTCCGCCTTCATCCTGACCAAGATGAAGGAAACGGCTGAAGCCTATCTCGGCGCGAAAGTCACGCAGGCCGTCATCACCGTGCCGGCCTACTTCAACGATGCCCAGCGCCAGGCCACCAAGGATGCCGGCCGCATCGCCGGCCTCGACGTGCTGCGCATCATCAACGAGCCGACCGCGGCGGCCCTCGCCTACGGCCTCGAGAAGGGCGGCAACAAGACCATCGCCGTCTACGACCTCGGCGGCGGCACGTTCGACGTCTCGATCCTCGAGATCGGTGACGGCGTGTTCGAAGTGCTCTCCACCAACGGTGACACCTTCCTCGGCGGTGAAGACTTCGACCTCCGCATCGTTGATTTTCTCGCGTCCGAGTTCAAGAAGGAACAGGGCATCGACCTGAAGACCGACAAGCTCGCGCTGCAGCGTCTGAAGGAAGAGGCCGAGAAGGCGAAGAAGGAACTCTCGTCTGCCTCGCAGTACGAAGTGAACCTGCCCTTCATCACGGCAGACGCCACCGGGCCGAAACACCTCAACATCAAGCTGACGCGCGCCAAGTTCGAAGGTCTAGTCGAAGACCTCGTCAAGCGCACCATCGATCCATGCCAGAAGGCGCTGAAAGACGCCGGCAAGACGGCGTCGCAGATTGATGAAGTCGTCCTCGTCGGCGGCATGACCCGCATGCCGGCCGTGCAGGAAGCCGTGAAGAAGTTCTTCGGCAAGGAGCCCCACAAGGGTGTCAACCCTGACGAAGTCGTTGCCATCGGCGCGGCCATCCAGGGCGGCGTTCTGCAGGGCGATGTGAAGGACGTGGTCCTTCTCGACGTGACCCCGCTCTCGCTGGGCATCGAGACGCTCGGCGGCGTGTTCACCCGCCTGATCGACCGCAACACGACGATCCCGACCAAGAAAAGCCAGGTCTTCTCGACCGCTGAGGACAACCAGCCTGCTGTGACCATCAAGGTTGCCCAGGGCGAGCGCGAAATGGCCGCTGACAACAAGCAGCTCGGCCAGTTCAACCTCGAAGGCATTGCCCCGGCCCCGCGCGGCCTGCCGCAGATCGAAGTCACGTTCGACATCGACGCCAACGGCATCGTGTCGGTCTCGGCCAAGGACAAGGCCACCGGCAAGGAACAGCAGATCACCATCCAGGCAGATGGCGGCCTCTCCGAAGCCGACATCAAGAAGATGATGGCCGAAGCCGAAGCCAACGCCAGCGCCGACAAGGCGCGCCGCGAACTGGTGGAAGCCAAGAACCATGCCGAGGCCCTGATCCATCAGACCGAGAAGCAGCTTGCCGAGCACGAGTCGAAAGTCTCGGCGGCCGTCAAGGACGAGATCGAGAAAGCCATCGCAGACCTCAAGACGGCATCCGCCGGCACCAACGCCGCGGATATCCAGGCCAAGCACCAGTCGCTGATGAACGCCGCGATGAAACTCGGTGAAGCGATCTATGCCGCTGCCGGAACCGCTGCAGCGGAAGCTGACGGCGCCAAGGATGACGGCGTCGTCGATGCCGACTTCGAAGAAGTCGACGGCGACAAGCGCAACTGATCCCCCTGCGTTTCCTCCCAAACGCACAAGCCCCGCCGGAGCAATCCGGCGGGGTTTTTTCTTGGCGCCCTGTCCAACCAGAAGCCTCGCGAAGGAAGGCGCCTGAGGCCGCTGAACAGCTCTGCGCAGAAACTTGCGCAACACCCCTCCGCCCGGGGTTACACTCTGCAGGTTCCTGAAACCGCAGGCCGGATGATCGCCGCCGGCCGAAATCCGCTCGCCCCGAGAGAGCGATAACGATCGAGAAAAAAGCGATAGATAATGAGACTCAATGAGAATGAATCGATACCAGCCGTACAAAGCCTGCAACTGGATGAGGCCGTTTGATGAGGCCATGAGAGGACTTGTGCCTACAGGAAACCGGGCCGCGAAAAAAATAAATCCAAACTCTGCCAGGGCGTTACGCAAAACAGCCTCAAACTTTGTGCAACACCTCCGCCCACGGAACGACGGAAAATTCGCCGATTCCGGAATCTTGTCCCACACGAGCAGGCCCACCACGTGCGATAGCCCTGCTCCGGGCATACCGCTTTAAAGACCCACCACTTCCCTGACCCAACGCACCACCAGCTCCGGCAACGTGGCCTTTGCTACTGCGACCTCTTCCATGTTCCGGAAGGCTGCAATCGCGCGAATGTCAGACTGCCAGGACAGCAGCGTATGCTCAAACGCCGGGAGCGCACCCTTCGTCTCCTTGCGCGCGGTGTCACAATGAAAGACTAGCCGGATGCTTTTCCGGTCGCCAAAATTGAACGTCACACAGTGCACGCCGCCCACCGCATAGCTCGGCGCGTTCCATTTCACCGACTCGTCCAGCTTCGGCGCCTTCAGCCCCAGCAGGATCACCCGAAGCGCTTCGGCCTCCGCCTTCAGCGGATGCTCCAGCGCCGCCATCAGGGCATCAGGCGGGGCGGCCGCCTTGGTCACCGGTCAGATCGTCACAACCACCTTGCCGGTCGCCTTGCGGTTCTGCAGCTCACGGATGGCATCTGGTGCCTTGTCGAGCGGGTAGGAGTTCGACACATGCGGACGGATCTTGCCGGCCTTGTAGAGGTCAAACAGTTCCTTGCAGTTCTGCGCATGCGCCTTCGGATCACGCGCCACGGCCGCGCCCCAAAACACGCCGCGCACATCGCAGCTTTTCAGCAGCGTGAGGTTCAGCGGCAGTTTGGGAATGCCGGCCGGGAAGCCGATCACGAGGAAGCGTCCTTCCCAGTTCATCGCGCGCACGGCAGGCTCGGCATAGTTGCCGCCGACGCCGTCATACACGATGTCCACGCCGCCGCCGGACACCGCCTTGATATCGTCGGCGAATTTCTTCTGGCCATCCTTGTCGAGTTCAGCCGCGTAGACGAGGCCCTTGTCAGCGCCTTTCGAAAGGCAGAAGTCCACCTTCTCCTGCGTCGAGGCTGCGGCGATCACTTCAAGGCCCATCGCCTTGCCGAGCTCGACCGCCGCGATGCCGACACCGCCTGCCGCGCCAAGCACCAGAAGCTTTTCGCCCGGCTTCGGATCGGCGCGGTCCTTCAGCGCATAGTACGACGTGCCATAGGTCATCAGGAAGGCGGCAGCCTCATCGAACGGCATGCCGTCCGGGATCGGCATCACGCCATGTGCACCCGCGAGCGCATACTCCGCCATGCCGCCATTGCCGGTCGAGGCGAGCACCCGGTCACCCGGTTTCACATGGCTCACGCCTTCGCCGACCGCCGAGACGATCCCGGAAATCTCACCGCCCGGCGAGAAGGGACGCGGCGGCTTGAACTGGTACATGTCCTGGATGATCAGCACGTCGGGATAGTTGACGCCGCACGCTTTCACCTGGACCAGCACCTGCCCTTTGCCGGGCACCGGCGTGGCCACATCCTCGATCACGAGGGCCTCGGGCCCCCCGACAGTTTTCGACAGCACGGCTTTCATGCGCCACTCCCTTCACGGCTTGTTGTTTCGACCCGCGGACGGTAGCCATGCCACACGCCCCCGCCAAGCCTGACGCGGGGGGAAAGAGGCAAAAGAGATGGCGAAAATCTGGTCCCTTGCCCTGCATGGCGGAGCCGGGCCGATCTTCGGGCGCGACTATACGCCGGAAGAGGCCCACATCCGCGGCCTGCTCGCAGACGGCGCCGCCCGCCTCGCCGCCGGTGAGGCCGCGCTGGATGTGGTGGAAGCGATGGTGATGGAACTCGAAGCCTCGGGCCTCTACGTCGCCGGACGGGGCGCCAGTCCCAACACGGCCGGCCATTGGGAACTCGACGCCGCCATCATGGACGGTCGCACCCGCCGCGCCGGCGCCGTCGGCGCGCTGCAGGGCTTCGAAAGCCCCATCCAGGCAGCCCGCGCCGTAATGGAGCGCACACCCAACGTCTTCCTTGTGGGCAGCGGCGCCGTCACGCTCGCCGATGAAGCTGGGCTTGCCCGCGTGACCGACCCGCACAGTTATTACGGCGCCGTCGACGAAGACACCGTGCAGGAAGACGTGCCGAACATGGGCACCGTCGGCGCCGTCGCGCTCGACATCTATGGCGACCTCGCTGCGGCCACGTCCACCGGCGGCGTCCTCTCGAAAACGCCGGGCCGTATCGGTGACACACCGATCATCGGCGCCGGGACCTGGGCGGACGAGCGCTGCGCCGTCAGCTGCACCGGCCTCGGCGAATACTTCATCCGCGCCAATGCCGCCGCTGATGTCTCGGCCCGCATCCGGTATGGCAACCAGCCCTTCGAGAAGGCGGTCCACGGCGCGCTCGACGATGTCAAACGCCTCGGCGGCAATGGCGGCATGATCGCGGTCGCTGCCAACGGCGACCTCGCCTGGGGCTTTAATTCTTCCGGCCTGAAACGCGGCCTTGCCGACTGGCGCGGCCGGTTTGAAGTGGCGACCTTCCTGTGATCATCGTTTTCTGGGTTCTCGCCGCGATCCTCGGTTTCGCCATCCTGCTCGCCGCGCAGATGCGCATGTTGTTGTCCATCGTCCTGCGCCGCGCACTTGCGGCAAAGTTCGGCGGCAAACATACGGACGCGGCCTATCGCACGGCCATCTATGATGTGGGCCGGGTTGCCCCCGACAGTGAGCACACACGCTATCTGTCTACGGAGTATCCGACGCCCATCGCGCATCTCACCCTAGCTCGCCGCGTCGCCCTGATCGCGCCGGGTTTGCTGCTCCTGCTCGTTCTCGGGGCACGATACGGTCTCGGAGTGATTTGACATGCGCGGCTTCTTCGCCATTGGCGCCGAGCGCATTTCCAAGCCGATGAACCTTGGCGCCCTGATGCGCACGGGCCATGCCTTCGGCGCCAGTTTCGTCTTCTCGATCCAGGCCGCGAAGAACATCCGGGAAGGCCACTGGGCCGACACATCCAAAAGCGAAGACCAGATTCCATTCTACCAATGGGATTCGGTGGACGACATGCAGCTGCCGCGCGGTTGCCAGCTGGTCGGCGTGGAATTGACGGACGACGCCGTGATACTGCCGAGCTTCCGGCATCCTCCGCAGGCGGCCTATATCCTTGGACCCGAGAAGGGAAACCTTTCGCCAGAAATCCTTGCGCGCTGCGCTCACGTTGTGAAAATCCCGACCAAGTTCTGCATCAATGTCAGCCTGGCCGGTGCGATGGTGATGTATGATCGCCACCTCTCGATGGGTGGCTATGCCGCGCGGCCGATCATGCCCGGCGGGCCGGATACGCCCACGCGAAGGCATGTTCCGGGTCCGGACAGAAAAAAGTCAGATGATACCTAGCGGGCGCCGAGCAGGCGCTGCACCATGCCCAGCATGCCGGTGAACTGCAGTCCGCCATCACGCACGGCAAGCGCGTAGCAGATTTCGCCTTCATCGCCGACCGGCTGGTGGAAATCGTTCGGCCCGTTGATCACGACATCGCCTGGCGCGTAGGAACCATGCTCATCGGAAAACCCGCCCGCCACGACCAGTGTGTACTCATTACCGGCGTGCGAGTGGCGCGGAATCTTCGCGCCGGGCGAGATGCGATAGAGTTCCGTTTCCATGCGAGAGCCGGCATCGAGCTTCAGCCGTTTCAGGCCGCGGCCCATCGCCTTCCAGTTGCCCCGCCCGGCCGCTTCCAGCGCCGCAGAGCGAAGAGGCTCCGGCAGGGCCAGCAACTCATCAATAGCCTCGCCTGCGGCCCGCCCTGCCCGGACGGACGCAGCGGCGTCCGCTTCCATGGCGTCTATCGCAGCAAGGGCACGGTCCAGCGCGCCATCGCTGAGTTTGGCCTCGGCAGCCGATTCCAGCAGGGTGCCGGAAATCATTTCGCTGAACGCCACCGACTCGCGGATTTCCGGGCGCAGCACGCTCTGCGTCTCGACCATCAGCGTGAAGGCCGGATCAAGGCATCCCGCGGCATAGGCGGAATAAAGTTCGCTGAACGTGTTGGGAGGAGACGCTGGCATTTCAAACAAATTCCGGTGGTTTCCCGCAACATTGTCCGGATGACGGCGACGTCAAGGACGCACTACTGCAGAATGCGGACCGAACGGTTAACTCGCGCCTTCCAGCTCGCCTCTCAGGCGCATGAAGGCCAGCCGGATGCGGGATTTGACCGTGCCGAGAGGCAGGTTGAAGGCGCGCGCAATCTCCGAGTGCGAAAGCCCGTCATAGAAGGCGGCCTGCAAAAGCAACAGCTGGTCGGCCGGAAGTTTGACGAGCTGGGAGCGCACGAGGCCCTCCATCTGCCCGCGTGCCATCAGCGTGTCGGGCTGGTCGATTTCAGGTGGCTGCAGCATCGGATCATCTGCCGACAGCTCGGGCCGGCGCTGGCGGCGCTGCATGTCGATCCGGCGGTTGCGCGCGATGCGGAACATCCACGTGGAAACCGAGGCCTGCCAGCGGTCGTACAACGCGGCCTTCTGCCAGACGGTGATCAGAACGTCCTGCGCCAGTTCCTCGGCTTCCGAATCACTGGCACCAAGGCGCAGCATGTAACTCTTGATGCGGGGCGCGTAGAAATCGAAAAGCTCGGCAAAGGCGGCCTTGCTGCGCTCGGCCGCAATCGCCTCCATGCAGTCGGCATGACGTTCCCGCAGATCCAGGTCTGCCGTCCTGACAGCCTTGTCGAACACGCGCGTGGCCTCTCCCGTCTTGCGAGAACCACTCTCACTCTTGTGACGCCGTAAAGCAACCATTGCGCTTAGGATTTCCTGCTTGCACACGCTATAAGTGTTTCTCATGGTCGTGCGCGGAGGCGCTTGCCACTACATCCACTTCGGTGAGCCGACTATGGGAATAAACTATTGAGCACGCAACAGAAAACCTCGGGCCATCTTTGTCGCAGGGCCTTCAATCTCGCAATTGTGATCGCGCCGCTCTTTCTGGCCGCTCCCGCTGTTGCGGAACCGACCGCCGTGGGGCGGTTCAAGGACTGGGCCGTGTTTACCGAAACGGTCGAAGGCGACCTGATCTGTTATGCTGCCACCGAAGCGGAAACGAAGTCGCCTACCAACGTGAACCATGGCTCGGTCTGGTATTACGTGACCAGCTGGAAGTCCGGGAAGGCCACCGCACAGCCCTCGATCAAGGTCGGCTACGACATCAAGGAAGGCTCCTCCCCCAAGGCGAAGGTCGGCCGCTCATCCTGGACCCTTTTCCCGGCCGGGCGTGAGGCGTTCGCCGAAGATGCGGATGATCCGGCCATCGTCGAGGCGCTGCGCAAGGGCGCAAACCTCGTTGTGGACGCGACGTCCGCGCGCGGCACCAAGGTGTCGTACAAATTCTCGCTGAGCGGCTCCGCTACCGCCATCGACAAGGCCGCCGAAGCCTGCCGCTGAGCGCGGCGGACTATTTCCAGTCCGGCTTGACGAACCTGTCCGGGATCATGCCCTCTGCCTCGACGTAATAGCTGAGGACCTTTGCCATGTCGGCCGCCGTGTCGCCGGTCGTCTCCAGCGGGCCTTCGAGGCGAAGCACCTTGGTCTTGTAGTCCAGAACGGCCATCAGCAGCGGAACGCCGGCGGATCGGGCGATATGGTAGAAACCCGTTTTCCAGTTCGGATTGGCCTCGCGTGTGCCTTCCGGTGCCACCGCCAGGTGCATGCTCTCGCGCGCCTCGAACGCCTTGCGCATCTGCTCGACGACATCGTGCGAGCTGGAACGCTCGACCGGCACGCATCCTGACCGGCGCACCAGCCAGCCGAGCGGACCGCGCACCAGCGCCGCCTTGCCCATCCAGTTGAGCTTCACCCGGTACCAGCCGGCCACCGCCACCATCGTCAGCCCGTCCCAGTTGGACGTGTGGGGCGCCGCAACGATTACGGATTTCGGCACGTAGGATGGCCAGTCGGACCCGACGCGCCATCCGGTCGCCTTCAGGTATAGCCAGGAGAGTCCGCGGATGAATTCGGAGAACAGGCCGCTATACGGCGCGCTGCGCGCGAAAGGGCCGCTGGCCCGCTTGGCGTGTCCTGGAGCTGTCATGGGCCCCACGATCCGTGCTTCGCGCCGGAACACCATATACCGGTGCGCGAATCCGTTCCGGATTCCATGGAAAAGCATTGCCCGGTGCTGAATGCAAAGCGGGCGGCAACCCCAAGGTCGCCGCCCGCCCGTGTTTCAGCCCGCCGGGCCGGTGTGCAGGTTACTGCGAGACCGGGGTCAGGATGATTTCAACGCGGCGGTTCTGAACCCGACCGGCTTCGGTCGAGTTGTCGGCCACCGGATAGTCGATGCCCATGCCCGTTGCCGTCAGGCGGACCGGCTGGACGCCCTGGTTGACGAGGTAGGCGCGGACAGCGTCAGCGCGCTGCTGCGAGAGGCGCTGGTTGAAGCCGCGGTCGCCTTCCGACGAGGCGTGGCCACGGATATCAACGGCGGTCGACGGATACTCGACCAGCGTCGCCGCGACGTTGTTCAGCGCGGTGTAGAACGCCGGCTGGATCGTTGCGCTCGACTGGGCGAACGTGATGCCCGACGGCATGGTCAGCGCGAGCTGGTCGCCCTGACGCTCGACTTCGATGCCCGTGCCGGCGGTCTGCTGGCGCAGTTTTTCTTCCTGCTTGTCCATGTAGACGCCGACCGAAGCGCCGGCGATGGCGCCGACAGCCGCACCGATGGCGGCGTTACGCTTGTCGTCACCACCGGCCATCATACCGGCGCCTGCGCCGAGGATGGCACCGGCCGCCGTAGTGGTCATTACACGCTGGCTGGGGCCGGTCTGGCAGGCCTGAAGGAAAAGCGGCAGCGCGAGGGCGGCCACGAGGATTGCGGACTTCTTCATGAGGAGACTCCCTTGTCATGATCTTGATGGGCCGCTCTTTGCGGCAACCCGTATGAATATACGCCAACAGCCGGGGGGTTCCCGCAATTCGGTGACAAAAAGAAGGCCAAATCAACCATTTGCACCCTTACATTCCGTCCATGTACGGAGCGGTTTTCCTTAACGGACCCCGCATGCTATAGGCCCGCCGATGCCCACGACCCTCGATCTTTCCCGGCGCCCTGCGCCCCTGCCCGGCCCGAAAACACTGGCCGGCCTGTCGATTCCGGCTCTCAAGGCTGAAATGGAAAGCCTCGGGCTTGACCCCAAACAGGCCGGAATGCGGGCCAAGCAATTGCGCCGCTGGGTTCACCATTTCGGCGCCCGTGAATTTTCGGTCATGTCGGACATCGCCAAAGAACTGCGCGCCGTCCTCGCCGAAAAGTATGTGCTGGACCGCCCTGAAATTGCCGACCATCAGGTTTCGAAGGACGGTACCCAGAAATGGCTTACCCGCTTCGCGACCGGCGTCGAAGGCGAAAGCGTCTATATTCCGGATGTCGGCAAGGCTGGCGCCCTCTGCGTCTCCAGCCAGGTCGGCTGCACGCTCAATTGCACATTCTGCCATACCGGCACGCAGGCGCTCGTCCGCAACCTGACGGCTGCAGAAATCGTGCAGCAAGTGCTGATCGCGCGCGATGCGCTCTCCGAGTGGCCGACCTCGAATGAAGACCGCCCGCTGACGAATATCGTCTTCATGGGGATGGGTGAGCCGCTCTACAATCTCGACAACGTGGTCGAAGCCATCGACACGATCGCCGATGGTGATGGCATCTCTATCGGCCGGCGCCGCATCACGGTTTCCACAGCAGGCGTCGCCCCGAAGATCCCCGAGCTTGGTGCGCGCACCAATGCCGCCCTCGCCATCTCGCTGCATGCGACCAATGACGACCTGCGTAACGAGCTCGTTCCGATCAACAGGAAGTACGACCTCAAGACCCTGTTTGAGGCGATCCGCGCCTACCCGGATCTCGGCAATTCGAAACGCGTCACCTTCGAATATGTCATGCTGAAAGGCGTCAACGACTCCCTTGCCGAAGCGCGCGATCTCATCCGCCTGCTGAAGGGTGTGCCTGCGAAGATTAACCTGATCCCGTTCAATCCCTGGCCCGGCAGCCCCTACGAGTGCTCCGACTGGGAGACGATCGAGGAGTTTGCCGAAGTGCTGAACCGCGCCGGCTATGCCTCGCCGATCCGCACGCCGCGTGGCCGCGACATCCTCGCCGCCTGTGGCCAACTGCGCTCCGAAAGCGTCAAGAAGTCCGCCGCAGAGAAACGCCGCGAAGCCCTCGCTGGTGGCGAAGCGGGCGCCTGATCCTTCAGGAAACCGCGGCCAGCGGCCGTCCGAACAGGCGCGGCGGCGCGCGCTCGATCACTTCGGCTGGCACCTTCGCCCGCCTCAACAAACCAGCCTTCTCTAGCTCGGCCGGCAGGCCCGGACGCCCATAGAGATAGCCCTGCAGTTCCGTACAACCATCGGCCGCGAGCTTGCGCGCCTGCTCGGCCGATTCCACGCCTTCGGCCGTCGTGCGCATGCCGAGCCTCCGGGCCAACCCAAGGACGGCCTGGATGATCGCCGCACATTCCTCGCTCGTCTCCATCTTGTCCACGAACGACTTGTCGATCTTGATCTTGCTGAAGGGGAACGAACGCAGATAGCTCAGCGACGAATAGCCTGTTCCGAAATCATCGAGCGAGATTGAAGCGCCAAGATCACGCAGGGCATGCATCACGCTGAGGCTGTCTTCAGTCGTATCGAACAGCGCCGTCTCTGTGATCTCGAAATCTACCCGCCGCGGGTCAACGCCGGTCTGCGCCAGCGTATGCGTGATGATCGTCAGCAACGAGCGGTTCTTCACTTGCATCGGCGACAGGTTGATGGACACCTTGAGCGAAGGATCCCAGGTCGCCGCCTCACGCAGCGCCTCGCGAATGATCCAGTTCCCGACCTGCCAGATCAGCCCGGTCTGCTCGAGGATCGGCACGAACTCCGCCGGATTGACATTGCCGCGCTCTGGATGCTCCCAGCGGATCAACGTTTCATAGCCGCCCACCCTGCCCGAATGTGCATCGACGATCGGCTGGTAGTTCAGGACAAACTCATTGTTGGCGAGCGCGCCGCGAAGGTCGGCTTCCATCCGTGTACGCTGACGAACCGCGTCATTCATGCCCGGCTCGAAGAGGCGGGAAGAATCCCGGCCGCCTTCCTTGGCTGACATCAAGGCGAGATCCGCAAAGCGCATGAGGTCCGCCGCCGCCACGGCATGCTCCGGGAACAGAGCGATCCCGATACTGACCGTCGTCTGGACGAGCGCCGTATCGGTCTCCACCGGCACGCTCATCAAGTCCTGAATGGTCAGCGCCAGCGCCATGGCTTCGCCCGGTCCGGATATGCCTTGCTGCAGGATCACGAACTCGTCGCCGCCGAAACGCGCCACGATATCCCTGGGACCCAGGACGGACTGTATGCGCCGCGCCGCCGACTGCAGCACCGCGTCGCCCACGGCGTGACCGTGCACATCATTGATCGTCTTGAACCGATCGAGATCGAGACAGTGGACCGCAAACGGGGCCGTCCCTGCCCCGAACGAACTTACGGCTGCGTTGAGCGCCTCCCGCAGTTTCTCCTGCTTCGGGACACCGGTGAGGGAGTCAAAGTGCGCGAGGTAGGCGACACGCTGGTCTGCTATGCGTTTGTCCGTGATGTCGGCGGCGACACCGCGGAAACCCTCGAAGGCGCCGGCTTCATCGAAAACCGGCTTTGCCGAGATGCGCCACCATTCCGTCCGTGTGGCGCGGCGAACGGCGAGGCACAGATTGTGGATGGGCTGGTGCTGCGCAAGTGCCGTACGCAGGCGCTCGAGATCCTCCCTTGCTTCGGGATTCTCCGCATCGAAAAAGCTGATCAGGGGCTGCTGGTCCAGCTCCTCCAGCGTGAAGCCAGAACGCTCCGAAAGGTATTTTGATGGCCGCGCCAGGCGGTGCTCGGAATCGGTCTCCCAGAGACAGTCAGAGGCCGCCTCCTCGAATTCGTTGAGCAGCAGGCTGATCACCTGCTGCTTCTTCTCAAGCTGGTCGGTCTGGTCCGTCAGCATCGCTTGCTGAAGCCACGAACGCACATGGTTGGCATAGTTCCAGGATGTCGTCCGTATCATGACGATCGTCAGCACCGCGAGCAACGCCAGCAGTGACAACTGTTCGCTTTCCGTGCCGGACCGGATCAGGCCGATGGCCATGCCGAAGGACAGCGCCGAGACGAAAGGAATGGCCGCCGCCGGCAGAGTCGAAAGGACATAAGCCGCACCGGTCATCATGCCGGTGCAGACCCACAGGACGATCGCGAGATCAAGGCCCTGTGTCATGGGCAGGAACATGACGGGACAGATAGACCAGGCAAGTCCCAGCATCGCGGATTCGGCGACCGGGCGGTAGAGTTCCTGCTGGGTGCGTGGCCGCGCCGGTGTTCGGAAGCGGGCCGCGCGGTAGGTCGAACGCGCACCAAGCAGCGCGAAAACCGACATCAGCGTAACCCAGAACCAGAGCTGCGGTGACGGTTGGTGATAGGCGAGATATACGATCAACACGAGCGCGTTCAGAGCGCTGGCGGTGAGGCCGAAAGGCAGGAGCTGACGAAACGTGTAGAGCTGCATACCGCGTATGTACGCGGCATGTTCGTCGCTCATGGCAGCCGGACGCAGGTCGCGTGTCCCCAAGGCTTGCCACTTTCCGCTCATCGTCCGGTTCTCCAGCTGCCCGCTTCCCGGCCGTGGTCGGTACGTGCACAAAGAAGCCGATATCAGAACATGCGGAACACGCGTTTAAACCGTTGTGTGAAATTTGACGGATCGGCCCGCGCGCGTTGCCGCAGTCTGTCGCAGGCGGGTCAGTTCAGGTTGTGAACGATCCGGTCCCAGATGGCGCCGGGGATGTTCGAATAGTCATCGCTCCAGCCTCGCCCTCCGTCAGATTGCAACTCGGTCCAGCCCATTTCTTCCGTGAGCCAGACAAGCGCAGGCGCGTCATGCGCCAGAGCAACGACAATGCTCGACTGTTGGCGCAGCGCCTCAATGCCTTCAGTGGGGACAAAGTGATACTGCCGCCGACCCGGCACCCCAAGCTCTGCGGCCGTTCGCGCAACCACCGCCTCGAGTGCGAGATAGCGGTTGGAGACATGCAACAGCACGGTCCCGCCCGGCTTCAGCTTTGACATGTAGAGGGACAGAGCCTCCCGCGTCATCAGGTGTGACGGCACGGAATCCGAAGAGAAGGCGTCCACCAGCAAAAGGTCGAACTTGGCGTCCGGCTCCCCCGCCAGAAGCAATCGGCCATCGCCGAGCACAACCCGCGCGTCAGGAGTGCATTCGGAAAGGAACGAGAACCAGGCGGGATCGCTGGCGAGGCGCGCCACAATGGGATCGATCTCGTAGAAGGTGTAGGCCTGACCCGGCTTGGCATAACAGGCGACCGATCCCACCCCCAGCCCGATCACGCCGATCTCGCTGCCCTCTTCAGCTGCCGCGAATACCTGCCCCATCGGCGTTCCCGGTGCATAGTACGTACCCGGATATAGTGCTTCATCGCCCATGTGTTGCGCGCCGTGCAGCGTCGTCCCATGGATCATCGTGAGGTAATCCGCGCGCTCGCGCACATGGATGACACCGAAGAAGCTGCGTTCCGAATATCCGCCTGTTGTCGGCTGGGATTGGATGCCGATCATCCACAAGGCCGCTGCGGCCAGTGTTCCGAATACGCGCGAACGGCGCGCCACATAGAGCGCAACCAGCGCCAGAACCGAAAGCACGAAGAAACTCGTCCGCGAATTTGCTGTCAGTCCCGGAATCTCATCGACGCTTATCGATATCAATGCGAGCCCGGCGGCCACCAGCGCCGTTACCTGAACAGCCAACGGGGCGAGCCAGGGGCGCTGCGGCAAAAGGAGAAACAACAACGTGAGCATCAAGCCGTACTCCGCCACGGTGTCGAACATCACGGGCGCCAGCAATGCATTGAACGCGCCGCCGAGCACGCCGCCGAGTGACATCAGCAGGTAGAACTCGGTCAGCCGCCCCGTCGCCGGACGATCCGCAGCCAGCAATCCGTGACAGGCCACCGACGCGGCAAACAGCGCACCGAGATGCACGAAGAAGCTCAGCAGCGTCGGAACGCCCGAAACCTTCGACAGCGTGAACAGTGCCAGCCCCGCGAACAACGGAAGGATCATCATGGCCTGCCGCGTCGTGACCGGCGGCTTCCGGGCGAACACCACGATGAAGCTCGTGATGTAAAGCATCAGTGGCGGCGCCCAGAGGAATGGGGCGCTGGCCACATCAGTGGCAATGTGCGTCGTCACACCCACCAGAAGGCTTGAAGGCACAAAGGCGAGCGTCACCCACCACAGCCTCTGCCGCCACCGCGCCGCCGCAGGCGTCAGGTCTTCGCTCGCAGGCGCGGCTGGTGTGTCCGCGTTCCCGCGCGCTGCGATCAGCCCGCACCCGACCAGCATCACTGCCAGCGCGGCATATCCCACCGACCAGGCACCAGCCTGCACCGCCAGCGGCGCCAGCGGTTCAAGCAGCAGCGGATAGGCGGCAAGGCCGATCAGCGAGCCCGCGTTGCTCGCCGCATAGAGGTGGTAGGGATCGTGTGCATCCTTCTGGCCGGTTCGCGCATACCAGGCCTGGACCAACGGCGCCGTCGCCGAGATGGTCGCAAATGGCGGCGCAATCGACAGGGCGAATACACCGATCAGCCAAATCACGGGTCGCGCGGGGTCCGGCTCGCCCAGCATCCCCGTCAGGTCAAACGGCAGCACCAGCGCCGACAGCGCCAGCAGCGCTCCGTGCATCATCACCTGCTTGCGCACACCATTCACCAGGCGGCTCAGCAGGTGCGCATAGGCATATCCCGCCAGCAGCGCGGCCTGAAAACACACCAATGACACGTTCCAGACGTTCGGTGAGCCGCCCAGCAACGGCGTCGCCATCCGGGCGAACATCGGCTGCACCAGGAAGACGAGGGCCGCTGAAAGGAACACCGTCGCGGCGAACGGGCCCGCGCCGCGGCGCGAGGAAAGGATCACATGGGTCATCTGGCCGATGTTCAGACAATCACGGCGGCAAAGTCCAGCGCGGCAGGTGCGATCGGCGCCGGCTCACGGGTGGCCCCGCCCCGGTCCGTTCACAGCCTCGTGCAGGCGCCGAGGTTGCGAATCCGGCCTGCATGACTAACCTGTCGAAGATGATGCTCCGCGCCGCCCTCCTTGCCCTTTGCGGCTTTGCCCTTGCGGCCTGCACCGGCAAGACCGAAGGGCCCTGCAGGACGGTCACGTTTGAATCGGCCCCTTACCTTGTCTGCAGCTTCGACCCCGCGACCGACGACATCCGCCTCTTCCTGCGCGACGAGGCGGGCGCACCCTTCGGCCAGTTCGACCGGCTGGCCAACCACGTCGCCTCCAAGGGCGGCAGCCTGATCTTCGCCATGAATGCCGGGATGTACCACGAAGACCGCCGCCCGGTCGGCCTCTATGTCGAGGAAGAACAATCCGAAATGGGCCTGGTGAAGAATGCCGGGCCCGGCAATTTCGGCATGCTGCCCAACGGCGTTTTCTGGATCGACGAGGACGCGGCCGGCGTCACCGAAACACTGACCTATGCCGAGCGCTTCACCGATGACCCGCCCCGCTTTGCCACTCAGTCCGGCCCGATGCTGGTTGTCGACGGCGAACTGCACCCCGTCCTGAACCCCGAAGGCACCAGCCTCAGGCGGCGCAATGGCGTCGGTGTCAGCGCAGATGGCCGCCGCGTGGTCTTCGTCATCTCGGATTCGCCGGTGAACTTCCACACCTTCGCCCGCTTCTTCCGCGACGAGCTGGACGTGCCCAACGCCCTCTATCTCGATGGCGCCGTTTCCAAGGTCTACGCGCCTGCGCTGGAACGCAATGAAACCGGCCTGGACATGGGCCCGATTGTCGGCGTCGTGCGCGAGACCGGGCGATCCTGACCCTGCAGCAGAACTGATGCCTCGGTTCAGGCGGTTGCATACCGGCGCCCGCCACCATACGTGGCCCCCGAAGCAGACAGGAGACTAGCCCCATGACCATCAAGCTTTTCGGCCTGAAGAACTGCGACACCTGCAAGAAAGCCCTCGGCGAAATCAAGGCGGCGGGCGAGGCGCCCGACTTTATCGATATCCGCGCCGAGGCAGACCTTGCCCGCAAGGTCCCCGAATGGCTGAAAGCGGTCGGCGACAAACTGGTCAACCGCAGCTCGACCACCTGGCGCGCCCTGTCCGATGAAGACAAGGCCCGCGCATCCGGCTCCAGCCTCGAAGGCCTGCTGCTCGGCAACCCGACACTGATCAAGCGGCCGGTGATCGAAGTCGACGGCGAGGTGCTGATCGGCTGGAACGCCGAGACGAAGGCGCGAATCGGCTGACCGGAGCGCAAAAATTTTCCCGGTGTCTGGACAACGGATTCAGGATCGGCGCACGTTCAAGTCAGGACCAAAATCCTGGAGCCTCCCCATGCGCCGCCTCATCTCTGCCGCCTTCGCCTGCCTGCTGATCGTGGCGCCTGCCGTCGCCTACAACCTGCCCCTGGCGGAGCCCGAGACGGTCACTGTGAAGACCGGCAAGACCGACCGCGACGCGATCCTCTATCCGAGGGACACCTCTGCAGGTCCCAGCCCGGTTGTCCTCGTCTTCCATGGCGGCGGCGGCGGCGCGGAATGGATGGCGAACCGCTCCACAAGCCTGACCCGCGCCCTCTCCGGCGCCGGGTACATCGTCGTCTACATGAACGGCTCCAGCCGGCGCGACACCGAGAAGCTGCGCACCTGGAACGCCGTCCACTGCTGCGCCTACGCGGCCAAGAAAAAGATAAACGACGCCGCCTATGCCGATGCCGTCATCGAAGAACTGGACCGCCGCTTCGATATCGACCGTACCCGGATCTTCCTGATGGGCCATTCCAATGGCGCCATGCTGAGCTACCGCATCGCTGGCCAGATGAAGACCACACCCCGCGCCATCGCCCCGATCAGCGGCGCCATCTTTGCCGACCAGCCGGATGTGCCGGATCGTACATCCATCTTCATGTACCACGCCGTCGATGACGAGGTGCTGAGCTATGACGGCAACCCCGAAGACAAGGCCGAGCGCTGGCGCACCGCGCCACATGTCGGCTTCCTCA
Source organism: uncultured Hyphomonas sp. (assembly GCA_964643405.1). Classification (GTDB taxonomy): domain Bacteria; phylum Pseudomonadota; class Alphaproteobacteria; order Caulobacterales; family Hyphomonadaceae; genus Hyphomonas. The sequence continues at coordinate 23,951 of CAZXQD010000029.1, forward strand.
AGGCCGAAGCGAAACTCGCCGAACTGAAAGCCTGCGGTGCGCCCACGGCATCGTCCTTCGACGGCGGCGTCACGCAGACCGAGCGCGCCTGCCCCGGAAACTCTTCCATTATTGCCGTGACTGGCCCGTCCGGCGGCCACGAATGGCCCTCCAAGGCCCCCGGCTACCGCATCGAAGACGCCATCCTCGCCTTCTTTGAACGCCAGCGTTGAACCCTGATTCCCCGTAAGAATTCGGATTGCGGGCAAGCCGCAGCGCGCGCTAGATTCGCGGCCGAGACACACTCCCGGAGACTTCATGCGCGCCCGCCACCTGCTGCCCATCGTGGCAGCCGCATCCTGCCTGTCACTGGCCTTTCTGACCCCGAGCCGCGCGGATACGCCGCCAGCCGCCTGGACGCAGGACGACATGAATGCCTGCCGCGAATACACCTATGCGCACTTCCTGAACCTGCGCGGCGCAAAGGGCGCAAAGACATATGATGATCTTTCGCTCTGGTGGGCGGACGAGGCGAACCGGGAAGGGCTCGTGCGGTTTGATCCGGACGCTGCCGATATCCTCGACCTTTTCACAGAGAAGGAAATCGCCGGCGCCGCCAAGCTCTGCCTCAACGCCGCCAGCGGCAAGAAGAAGGCCGACCTGTCACAGGGCACCGCCCTGATGCTGGCGCGCTATGCCGAAGCCCATCCGGCGCCCCCGCCCTCCGCCGATCCGCCCGCGACAGCCCCCGCCGAGCCCGCCCCGCCTGCCCCCAAGCGCATTTGGACATCCGCAGAGATCTACCCGGATCCGCAGCCGGGAACCGAAGACCGGATAGACTGCCGGGTCTCCCTCACCCTTGCCTGGGGCTATGCCACAGGCGATGCAAGCGAACGCTACCTGCAAGCCTTCCTCGCAACCGACTCTTCGCTCACCGAGGGCACCGACCTCTTCGACGCCCGCGCGAGCCACCTGAACGATACGCTCGGCAAGAACGGCGTCACGGCCATGGCCGATCGCTGCCTCGCCAAGGCAAATGGCACCGCCGTCGTCATCAATCCGCAGCGAGAGGAATTGATGGGTCCAGAGCGCTACGCGCTCTATCTCTCGAACATCACCCGCGCCGATCGCGCGGCGGATGAGGCGCTCGCCAACGAACAGGCCGAACGCGAACTTGCCGATCTCTACGCGCGCTGCGACGCGGCTGCGTCAGCCGGCCTTGAACGCGCAGGCGGCAACATGGCCGAGGCCCAGCGCATGGCGCTGATGTGGGCCGCCACCGGCAGGTATGGCACGAACTACGCCGTCGATCCCTTCAAGCGCGGCTGCGGCAACGTCCGCGACACCTGGGCCACGATGAACAATATGCAGTGTCCAGACGAATTCTTTGAAGAAGTCGAATCCTTCTACAATCAATTCGTGCTCGACCTCGGCACAGGTGCGCTCTACTGCGAGAACTAGGACGCGCTTAAGCCAGGCACTTGCAGCCACGCCAGCGCAGATCAGTTCCGCTCGTCCGGCCCGTCCGCGATGTCGTCCACCACTTCGCCTGTAGCCGTCGCGGCGCCTTCCGCGGCATCGCCCAGTTCTGAACCGGTCACGCCCATCAGCCGGTCCATCCGCTCGCCCGCCTGTTCGAACGAACCGTCGATCAGCCGGAAGATCACCATGATCGCGAAGAACAGCACCAGCAGCGCGGTGACAGTCGCGTGCACGAATTTCATGACTGGCCCCTTTCTCGAAACGTAAGCCCTGCCAGTCAAATGCGCGCCGCGCCCTCCGGTTCCCGCCCCCTCTTCCCCCGGCCCGCCAACCCGCCTATGATCCAGTCCATCCGAGGGGTGTCCGGCATGGGGCCGGGCTGAGAGTTACCCTTTGAACCTGATCCGGCTCATACCGGCGCGAGGGACGGAGAAACCGAATGCCGCCGACCGGCGAAATCACGATAGCCGCGACCTTCAACGGCCCACCCGCGTCCGGCAATGGCGGCTACGCGGCCGGCCTCCTTGCAGGCTATGATCCCGCGCCGCGCATCGTGCGCGTGCTGTCGCCCATCCCGCTCGGCGCGCCGCTCTCCGTCTCGCTTTCAGGCGGCACGCTGGAAGCCCGCCACGGCGACACACGCATCCTCTCCGCCCGCCCGGGCACAGTCACGCTGACGCCGCCCCCACCGCCCACACTTGAAGCCGCCCGCGACGCCGCCACCCGTCCCACCAGCTTCGGTGCCGGTGGTCTGTCCACATGCTTCGTCTGCGGACGAAACCGCGCGCCCGGCGAAGGCCTGCACATCCATTGCGGCCGCCTGGATAACACCCGCGCTGCCTCCGTCTGGACACCGCATCCGAACTTCTGCGACGCTGCCGGTCACGTCCGCCCGGAATATCTCTGGGCCGCGCTCGATTGCCCCGGCGGCTTCGCGCTGCCGCTCTCGGCCACCACGTTCCTGCTCGGCGAGATGACCGCCCTGCAGCACCGCCCTGTTACCGCCAACACGCCCGTCATCGTCCATGCCTGGCATGTCTGGAGCGACGGTCGCAAACACTTTGCCGGCACCGCCCTGTACGATGCAGACGGCGCCCTCCTCGCCCAGGCCGACACGCTCTGGATCGAACTCACGCCCGCTCAAGCAAAAGGTCTCGCGTCATGAACAAGCCCGCCAAGCCCGGCGATTTCACGCCCCCGAAAGTCACGACCGGCGCCCTGCCCGCGAGCCGCAAGGTCTACACGACCCCCGCGCCCGGCCTCGCCGTGCCGCACCGCGAGATCGACCTTCATCCGTCTGCGAACGAACCTGCCGTTCGTGTCTACGACACCTCCGGCCCCTATTCCGACCCCGCCGCCCAGATCAACGTCGAAGCGGGCCTGCCTCGCGGGCGCCGCCAGTGGATCCTCGAGCGCGGCGGTGTCGAGGAGTATGAAGGCCGCGACGTGAAGCCGGAAGACAACGGCTTTGCCGCCGGCAAGCACCTCACCCGCGAATTTCCCGTCAAGCACCGCCCCTTGCGCGGCCTGCCCGGCCAGCCCGTCACGCAATACGAATTCGCCAAGGCCGGCATCATCACGAAGGAAATGATCTACGTCGCCGAGCGCGAGAATCTCGGCCGCCGCGCCGCCCTCGAAAACGCCCGCGCGCAGATCGACCAGGGCCAATCCTTCGGCGCCGAAATCCCCGAACACATCACGCCGGAATTCGTCCGTTCCGAGATCGCCCGCGGCCGCGCCATCATCCCGTCCAACATCAACCATGCCGAGCTTGAGCCGCAGATCATCGGCCGCAACTTCCTTGTGAAGATCAACGCCAATATCGGCAACTCGGCGGTGGCCTCCTCCATTGAGGAAGAGGTCGAGAAAATGGTCTGGGCGATTCGCTGGGGCGCCGACAATGTGATGGACCTCTCGACGGGCCGCAACATCCACAACACGCGCGAATGGATCATCCGCAACAGCCCTGTGCCCATCGGCACCGTGCCGATCTACCAGGCGCTGGAGAAAGTGAACGGCGTCGCCGAAAACCTCACCTGGGACGTCTTCCGCGACACGCTGATCGAGCAGGCCGAACAGGGCGTCGACTATTTCACCATCCATGCCGGCGTGCGCCTCGCCTATATCCACCTGACGGCCAAGCGCGTCTGCGGCATCGTCTCGCGCGGCGGCTCGATCATGGCGAAATGGATGCTCGCCCATCACAGGGAATCGTTCCTGTACGAACATTTCGGAGAGATTTGCGACATCATGCGCAAGTATGATGTCTCCTTCTCCCTCGGCGACGGCCTGCGCCCCGGCGCCATCGCTGACGCCAACGACGCCGCCCAGTTCGCAGAACTCGAAACCCTCGGTGAGCTGACGAAAGTCGCCCATGCGCGCGGCTGCCAGGTGATGATCGAAGGCCCCGGCCACGTGCCGATGCACAAGATCAAGATCAACATGGACAAGCAGCTGAAGGCCTGCGGCGAAGCCCCCTTCTACACGCTCGGGCCCCTCGTCACCGACATCGCCCCCGGCTATGACCACATCACCTCCGGCATCGGCGCCGCCATGATCGGCTGGTTCGGCACGTCCATGCTCTGCTATGTCACGCCGAAGGAACACCTCGGCCTGCCGGACCGCAACGACGTGAAGGTCGGCGTCATCACCTACCGCATCGCCGCCCACGCGGCCGACCTCGCCAAGGGCCACCCCGCCGCGCAGCTGCGCGACGACGCCCTCTCACGCGCCCGGTTCGAATTCCGCTGGGAAGACCAGTTCAACCTGGCCCTCGACCCCGAAACCGCACGCGACTTCCACGACCAGACCCTGCCGAAAGACGCTCATAAAGTGGCCCACTTCTGCTCCATGTGCGGCCCGAAATTCTGCAGCATGAAGATCACCGCCGAAGTCCGCAACTACGCCGCCGGCATGACCGAAAACGAACGCGCCGACCTCGAACGCCAGAGCCGCGAAGCGGAGGAGGGCATGCGCGCCAAAAGTGCCGAGTTCATGGAGAAGGGCGGTGAGATTTATCTGTCAGCAGACGGACGGAAGCGCGAGGCGATTGATTGATCTCGTGAACTAACGAAGCGGGATATCAGATTTCCAAACTTTAACGCGTGGATTGCTGGATAGAGCTGCCCGGATCTTTGCCTCGTCTTCAGGCGAACATTTTGGCCCGATCCCGACGGATCGGAGCGCGCTCGTGCCGTCGTAAGTTATTGGCAGTTCAATGTACCGAGTCGGCCCATAAGCACCCTCACGCTGTTTGATTTCAAACGCCTGTGCGAACGGCCCTTCAAACGTACGTCCATATTTACTGAGACCATCATCAAGCAATCCAGTTGCCTCGTCGGGTCGTCTAAGCACTGAACGACTAAGACGAATCTCCGCTTCCGAACGGAAGCGCGGATCCTTGAAAGCGAATTTCTCAAAGACGAACAAAGAGGGGAAGACAGAGCCAACGCTATTCATGTCGAGAGTTGTTCTCTTCGACACTTGACGCAGTATGTACAGATTGGCTTCGACAAGATCGTTCAAATAATCTCGGTCGTAGATAATCCGGTGCAGTCGAACGCCAGGGTAGCGATAAAACCAGCGGGCATCAAATCCAAGAACGCAACCAGCCGACTTGTCGGCGTATCGCTCCCATTGTGCCACATCGTCTGCGCTTTCGGTGAATGAGCCGATCAGCATCCCCATTCCATTTTCAAAGGCACGCAGGCAATCAAAGTAAGCAGAAATCAATGCCTCGCTATACTTTGATCGGAGCGGTTCTATCGCCTCACTGAATCGCGCCTTTGCGAACAGAAACTCTGATGCGTCATTTGTCTTTTCGAACTCAGACAGCCATATGTGATTGGAGTTCAGAATGCCCAGAGCTCCTCCTGCACTCGTATAGTGGTAGATCAGGGTCTCTGGTGCCGGGTCGAAGTAGTGCCTGACTCCTTCCTCCCTGAACAAAATGAACTCTGTCGAAGTCATCTTACGCAGACCGAGTTGATGCAAAAGCTGCATCAGTGGTTCAGGCATGTTCGATACGGGCAAGAATCACCTTTTTCCCTTACCGAGTATGATGCACCATATCGTGGTTGAATCAACTATATGCCGCATGCGACGAAATCTTAGGGTGCATTGGGCCGAAGGCCGCAATGCACCACTGTCGCGAGCCACGCTTTGCATTGCGGCCTTCGGCCCAATGCACCCTAAAGCTTCGCCCCCAAAATCCCGTTCGCCCTTCTCGCCTTCATGCACTCGAAGCTGCCCGCTCGGAACGCGCGGCAGGCTTCGGGGCGTTCCTCGTAAACCGCGCAGATCGCCTTGCCGTCCCCCAGCTGCAGGTGCACGCAGCGGCCGCAGCTATAGTCCACATAGGTGCGGCCCTCGTGCTCGAAGAGACTTTCCTGCGGCAGGCGCCGCCCGGCGTCTTCAGGCAGCAGCACCAGGTAGCGCGGGTTCTTTGAGAAGCAGCAGGCCCCGCAGGTCACGCAGTCGAACGTCTCGGACATCAGGCAGGGCCTCCGCTGGCGGCGGCGATTTAGCCTGCCCGCCCTGCCCCGGCAAGACGCCGCGCCGGGCCCCGGCCCCTGCGCGCTATGCGCCCGTCTCGCCGCCGCGCTGGAAGGCCGCCTTCAACCCAGCATAGATCTCGTCCTTCAGCACCATCCGCTTGCGCCGCAGCACGTATTCGAGCTCCTCGCTCGCCGGCTCCACGCGCGTCTCGATGCGGTGAATCTGCCGGTTCACCTCGTGATACTCCTCGAACAACCGGGTGAAATGCGGGTTCGACGTCTTCAGCGCATGCAGCTGCGCTGCCGATTCCGGAAACTCGTCTGCCAGTTCGTGCGGCGTATGCGTCATCTCTCGTCTCCACCTTGAGGTGAGCCGATGTCTGCGCCTGCGCCCCGTCAGGCGGGATACGTAATTCTACCTAGTCCGCCGGAAAAACTCCGGCCCGGCTGAGCGCGGACGATATGCGGTGCCCCAGCGCGCCTTCCAGCCATATCGCCGTCTCGATCATCCGGCCAAGGTCGATGCCGGTGTCATAGCCTGCCCGGTGCAGCATCCAGACGACATCCTCCGTCGCCACATTGCCGGTCGCCGCCGGCGCAAACGGGCAGCCGCCGATGCCGCCGCAGCTGGAATCGATCACGTCCACGCCCGCCTCCACGGCGGCAAACACGTTCGCAAGGCCCGCCCCGCGCGTATCGTGGAAATGCATCCTGAGCGAAACATCCGGTGCTTCCATCCGTATACGGTCAATCCGCTGGCGCACGTCCCAGGGCGTTGCCGCGCCGATCGTGTCGCCCAGTGCCAGCTCGGCAATGCCCGCACGCTGCGCCTGCGCGGCAAGGTTGCCCACCACGCCAACGTCCACGTCCCCGTCATAGGGGTCGCCGAAGGCCACAGAGATCGTCGCCGAAAGCGGCAGGCCCGCCTCGTGCACCAGCGGCGCGCATTTCGCCAGCATGTCGGCGCTTTCCTGCGGGCTCATGCCCTGGTTGCGGCGGCCAAAGCCCTCGCCCGCCACCAGCACGAAATTGATCTCGTCCGCCCTCGCCTCGATGGCCCGGCGCACGCCCGTCTCGTTCAGGGCCAGCGCGATATGCTTCGTCCGCGCATTGCGCTTCAGCCCCGCAAACACGGCCGGCGAGTCCGCCATCTTCGGCACGGCCTTGGGCGAAACGAAACTGCCGGACTCCATCCGCGTCACGCCTGCCGCCTCCAGCCGCGCGATGAATTCCAGCTTCTGCTCCACGCTCAGATTGGCCGGATCATTCTGCAGCCCGTCGCGCGGGCCGACCTCGACGATATGTATATGCCTGCTCATGCCGCTCATCTGCCCCTCTGCGGCGGCGGATGCAAGACGCCGGGGCGATGCGGAAAGCATGGACAAGCCTGCTCAGCCCCGGCCATATGCGCGGCATGACAGGCTATCTCCCTCCCCTCTCCGGCAGCGCGCAGGATGAAACCCGCGAGCTGCGCCCGAAATTCGATGCCAGCGGCCTCATCGCCGCCATCGCGCAGGACGCCGAAACCGGCGAAGTGCTGATGCTCGCCTGGATGAATGCCAAGGCGCTCCGCATGACGCTGGATACCGGACGCGCCACCTACTGGTCTCGCTCGCGCGGCGAAATCTGGGTGAAGGGCGATACGTCCGGCCACACGCAGGAAGTGGTCGAAGTGCGCGTCGATTGCGACCAGGACGCGGTGCTCCTCAAGGTGCGCCAGACCGGCCGCGCCTGCCATACCGGCCGCGACAGCTGTTTTTACCGGATCGCGGAGGGCAGCGGCCTCACGCTGGCGGCAGGCACCGAATGAGGCTAGCCTCCGGGCAAATCACAAGCCCCGGAAGGAAACTCCCATGCGTCTCGCCGTCCCGCTGTCCGCCGCCGCCAGCGCGCTCGTCCTCGCCGCTTGCGCGCCCGATGCGCCCGCTCCGGCTGAACCGGAAGCCGCCCCCGCGGCCGCCGAAGTGCCGGAGGAAAAGCCGCTGCACGTCGCCGTGCTCGATTGCGGCACCATCGCGATCTCGGACCTCGACGCCTTCTCCTCTGCCGGGGACTATGCCGGACAGGCCGACGAGTTCACCGACACCTGCTACCTTGTGCACCATCCGAAAGGCATCCTCCTTTGGGATCTCGGCGTTCCGGGCCTCCTGAAGGAAGCAGGCCCCGTGGTTCAGGACATTTTCACCGTGTCCCTCAACGCCACCATCACGGACCAACTGGCCGAACACGGGCTGACACCGGCAGATGTCGAATACGTCTCCATCTCGCACAGCCACTTCGACCATATCGGACAGGTCGACCAGGTGCAGGGCGCCACATGGCTCGTGCATCAGGCAGAACTCGATGCGATGATCCCGCCGGACGGATCCGTGCCGCAAACCTCCGCCGACCAGATCGCCCTGTTCAATGCCTTCAAGAACCTGAAGCGCGAAGCCTTCACCGGCGAGAAGGACGTGTTCGGCGACGGCTCAGTCGTGATCTTCGAAACCCCCGGCCACACGCCGGGTCATACTTCACTGCAACTGAAAATGCCGGAATCCGGACCGATCCTGCTGACCGGCGACCTCTATCACCGCAGCGAAAGCCGCAGCCTCAGCCGCGTTCCGCGCTTCAACTTCAATGAAGCGCAGACGCTCGCCTCGATCGCTGCGTTCGAGGCCCGCGCTGCAGAACTCGGCGCGAAGGTCATCATCCAGCACGAACCGGCCGACATCGCCCCGCTCGGCGGCATCATCCGCTAGGGCGTCTCCGCGCCGGCAACGGGGCGGATCGCAATCTGGCTTGCAAGGAGGCGGGCGGCTTCGCGCGCCTCCGGTGTCGTGCCCGATGCACGGTACTCGCCGACGATGGTGGCCGAAACGCCGGCCTTGGCAAGCTCCGCCGCGACGGCGCCTGCGCGGCGATGGCCAGGCGTTTCCGCACCGAAGTTTGAGGCCGCACTGGCTGTCGGCAGGAAGGCGGCAAGCTCGACCTCACGCACGCCCCAGCGCTGCAGCACCCAGGCAAGGTCAGCCACCCGGGCAGCCTCGCCGGGCGTCAATGCCTCGGCGCCTTCGGCAAACACAATCGGCGGCAGCTCCGTACGCGGAGGATATACTTCCATCGTCCAGTCCGGATAATTGCGCGCCATCCCTTCCTCGAGCCGGCGGAACGCCGAAAGACTCACGCCCTCGGTCGGGGCGGCTGAGAAGACAGCACGCCGGGCGGCGGGATCGATCTCGGCCGAGACCAGCGCATAGGGGAACGCCGCACGGATTTCCCGCTCGGTCCGCCGCTCCACAGAGAGTGATTCCAGCTGCGCGATCTGCGCCCGCATCGGCGCGCCGAAGGAAGACTCGGCCACCGCCGCAAGGCGCGCCGATTCCGAGCCGATATCATCGTCTATGATCACCTGGTCGATGACGACATTCACCTTGCGCCGGAAGCGCTCCGACAAGCGGGCCGACACGTCTGCTTCCGCGCCCACGACACGCACCGGCGTGAGCAGTGTCGCGCGCACCTTGATCCGGTCGGGCCCGCTGCGCGGGAACGTGACGTCGAAATCCGTCACCCGCGCGTCGGAGTCCGCAAAGGGCACCACGAGCGCATCGCGCGCAACATCACGCACCCGTGCCTCATACGCAATGTCGCGCAGCGACAGGCCGAGGGGTACGGAGAGGGCCAGGAAAACGCCCACGATCAGCGCATTCTGCCAGCGCGCATGCTGGGGGCTGTGGCGCTCCCCGAACCCATAGAAGCGCGCAAGAACCGTGACCGAGAGCGCAATCGCCAGTAGGTTCGTCATGAACAGGAAGAAGGCGCCCGCCGCGATCTGGAAATTGCCGGAGGCAAGCCCGAATCCGGTGACGGCGAGCGGCGGCATCAGGGCCGTGGCGATGGCCACGCCGACGATCGTCTCACCCTTGCGGTGAATGATGGCATAGCCGCCGGCGAGGCCCGAGAAGACAGCGACGAGAAGATCAAAGAAGTTCGGGCGCGTACGCGCGAGAATCTCGCTGGTAATCTCCGTGAGCGGCGAAACGAAGACAATCGCGAAGGCAGTCGCGAGCGCTACACTCGTTCCGGCTGCCAAAGAGACAACAGCTTTGCGGAGCGCGGCAAGATCAAGGATCGCAAGGGAAAATCCCATCAGCATGATCGGGCCCATCAGCGGCGAGATCAGCATTGCGCCGATGATGACGGCGGGCGACGAAAGCAAAAGGCCGAGGATCGCGATTCCGCACGACATCACTGTCATGAAGATATAACGACCGGACAGCTCGCCCTCGCCGCGCACATGTGCGACCACATCCTTGTGGTCGATCTCGCGGATACCGCGCCAGCGCGCGACGCGGAGGCGGCGGCGCCAGGATGGCTGCTTTTCGCGTCGGGGATCCTCGGCAACGCTCATGTCCGCCCTCCTAATCCGCTTCGGAGTGAAGGGGAACCTGGGTTTGCCTGCAACCCGCGAGGATCGGTTCAGTTGCCGCCTTCGACCAGGCGGCGGGCGATGACCATAGCCTGCACCTCGCCGGCACCCTCGAAGATGTTGAGGATACGCGCATCCTGCAGCACACGGCTGATCGGATACTCAAGCGCGAAGCCGTTGCCGCCATGGATCTGCAAGGCATTGTCAGCCGCCGCCCAGGCGACGCGCGCGGCGAGCAGTTTCGCCATGCCAGCCTCAAGGTCGCAGCGCTTCCCGTCATCCTTCTGGCGGGCCGAGAAGTAGGTCAGCTGACGCACGCCGACGAGTTCGGCGGCCATCATCACCAGCTTGTTGGACACGCGCGGGAAATTGAAGATCGGCTGGCCGAACTGGTTGCGGTCGAGCGCGTAGCGCAGGCCGATCTCGAACGCGTTCTGGGCAACGCCGACGGCGCGAGCGGCGGTCTGGATGCGGGCGCTTTCGAACGTCGCCATCAGGTGCTTGAAGCCCTGCCCTTCCTTGCCGCCGAGCAGGTTCTCTGCTTTCACCTTGAAGGCATCGAAGCCGATCTCGTATTCCTTCATGCCGCGGTAGCCGAGCACTTCGATCTCGCCGCCGGTCATGCCTTCGGCCGGGAACGGCTCTGCATCCGTGCCGCGAGGCTTCTCGGCAAGCAGCATGGAGAGACCGGAGAAATTGTTCGTGGCCGGATCGGTCCGCGCGAGCAGCGTCATCAGGTCCGCACGCACGGGATGGGTAATCCAGGTCTTGTTGCCCGTCACTTCATAATATTGTCCGTCGGCGGACTTCACGGCGCGGGTCCGCAGGCTGCCAAGGTCGGAGCCTGTGTTGGGCTCGGTGAACACAGCCGTCGGCAGGATTTCACCGGAGGCGATGCCCGGCAGCCATTTCTGCTTCTGCTCGTCCGTGCCGCCGATCAGGATAAGCTCTGCGGCGATTTCAGAACGGGTGCCGAGCGAGCCCGTGCCGATATAGCCGCGCGAAAGTTCTTCGGACACGACGCACATCGCCGTCTTGCCCATGCCGAGGCCGCCATATTCCTCCGGAATGGTCAGGCCGAAGACGCCAAGCTCGGCCATCTCGTTGACGACGTCCATCGGGATATATTCGTTGCGCAGGTGCCAGCCGTGGGCGACAGGCTTGATGCGCGTTGCCGCGAACTTGGCGAACTGGTCGCGCACCATCTCCATGGTTTCGTCGAGACCCGTGCGCTCGGCCGTATGGCGCGACAGGGCATCCGGCAGGAAGGTCGCAGCCGCGGCCATCACTTCCGGCGTGCGCCCTTCGGCAACGAAGCGTTCGATCGCAGGATGGGCCAGCAGCGCAATTTCGGCCGGGCCGCAGCCAAGATCAGCCGGCCGCACCATCTCGCCCTGGTTCATCGGAATGCCGCCGCGCAGCTGCGCGCAGTATTCGCCGAACAGGACCTGCGAGAGCAGCGCCTCGACATCGCCGAACTGGCCTTCGGCCTCAAGGCGAGCCGCCCAGCCAGCAGTCTGGCGAAGGGTTTCAAGGTAGGTCGCGACCCAGGAGAGGCCGTGGGCGCGGTGCTGGTGGCGCTCGAACGCGGCGCGGTCAGGCTTGCCGTCCGGGAGGGAGAGGCTCGTGCGGGCCGCGATCGTGGCAGCGGCGGTATAGGCTTCGACCGCGCTGACCGCTTCGGCCATGGCCGCTGTCAGGTCCTTCATGCGGGCGATGCTCGCATCCCCCAGTCCGATCATGCCATCCATGCCGCGCTCCCTCTGGTCTGATTATTCGGCAGGCCATGATTATAGGCGGCGCCGCGCAACTGGCGAGTCCGAATTGTGCGGCGCAACATCGCTGTTTGCCGCCAGACGCAGGCGTTAACGAAATCCTTACACGCGTTAACCAGCCGCCGGTTGAACAAGAATTCGTTAACCTTCAGATTATTAACAGAATGTTGGTGCGAGAAGCCCTAATTCCCCGAACATCGTCACGAATCTTCAAGGAACCGTACGCCGGATGAACCCCTATTCCCGATTCAGGCTACTCTCGAATTTCGCGGCCGCCGCGATGATGGCCGGCGCGCTGTGCGCCGGCTGGCCGGTCGCCTCGGCGCTGCTGGTATCGGCGCTCGGCACGGCCGGCCTGCCCTACCAGCTCGCCGTGGGCGGCATTGCCGCCGCTTTGGTACTGGGCTCGCTGATGGTTTCCGAGTGGGTGTTCCCGGCCCTGTTCCAGATGGCCTTCCTGCGCCGGATGGTGCTGGGCCGGCACTATGTGGAAGGCACATGGCTGCAGGCCGAGCGCGGTCCCTCGGGCAGCGAACGCCTGACGGTGCTGCACGTCCGCCCGGCCGGGTTCGGCTTCGCCCTGTCGGGCTATTGCCTCAACCAGGAAAGCGAGACCGAGAGCAACCGGATGATCGAATATGCCCGGCTCGACGGGCCGGTGCTGACCTATGCCTATCGCAGCCTGATGCCGGACGGGGCCGGAAACCAGGCGCGCGGCATGGGCGAACTCCTGTTCGAACAGCGCCGCGGCGCGCCGAAAGCCTATTCCGGACACGGAGAGCCCCTTGGCGGGCGCCGGTTCCCGGTCGAAGGCGTGAAGCTGACCAAAGGCGCCGAGCGTCGCCGCCTCCACCGCCTCGACCAGCGCGCCGCCATCGTCGAGAAATACTGGGGCCTGTTCTTCGGGGCGCCTGCAACGGTCGAGACTTCGAGCGAAGCACCCACCGTCACGAAACCCGCCGTGCGCCGGCCGGTCATCGTCACGCCGCAGCGGGCCGAGGCCGCATCGCCCGCGCCCTTCAACGAACGCCGGAGCCCGGACAGCGTGCCGGACGATGACGGCCCCATCATCACACGCCGCCGCGCAAGCGACTGGCGCAGTGAGGACGCAACGCCGACCGCTGACCGCATCCGCGCCCGGATGATGGCGAACGTACAGACTGCCGACGACGAGGACGAAGACGACGAAGACCTCGAACTCGAAACCGGCTATGACGACGACGCGGTGGATGCCGATGACGAGGTGATGCTGGAAGACGAGGGCGAGGACGACGGCTTCGACACCGAAGAGGACGAGGACGAATACGCCTACGTCTGCGAAGCCGATGCCGAGGACGAAGATTTCATCGAAGCGGAAGAAGATGAGCTCGACGAGGAAACAGACCTCGACGCAGACGAAGCGGCCTATGCTGAAGACGACGAGGCCGAAGAATCGGTCGCAGAGGAAGAACCCGCAGAAGAAGAGCCGCTCCGCATCCGCCAGCGGTACGCGCGCCGCCGCTGATCCGTACACCGACCTTGCAGGCGGCCCCTCCTCACGGCGGGGCCGCTTCGCTTTGGCGGCCTAGTCCATTCGCCTATAGCGGGAGGACTGGGCACGCACCATCGCGCGGCCGAGCGGTTCGGGCAGCACTCGGGTGAGCGTGGCGAGCGCCTTGTTGGTAAGGCCGGGCACGACAACCGGCTGGCCGCGATTGACCGCCTCGATACCCGCCGCAACGACCGGCGCCGCCTCCATCCACATCCATTTCGGCATCTGCTTCGTCGCCTCGCGCGTCCCGTTCACGTCATGGAATTCGCTCCAGGTGAACCCGGGGCACAGCGCCGTGCAATGAATGTCCGTGTGGCCAAGCGCTTCGCATTCGGCGTTCAGGCTTTCGGAGAACTTGATCAGGCCGGCCTTCACGCTCGCATAGAGCGTATGCCCGGCGCTGCCCGCGGCATAGCCGGCGAGCGAGGCGACATTGATGATCCGGCCATATCCCCGCGCCGCCATACCGGGCAGCAGCCGGTGGGCGAGTTCAACCGGCGCAGTATAGAGCACCTGCAGGAAAGCCGACTGGTCTTCCCATGTTGTTGAGAAGAAGGTTCCCGGCAGGCCATAACCCGCATTGTTGACGAGTGCGTCGACCGCAAGGCCCTTGCCCTCCAGCGCCGCGACGAGGCGCGCGGGCGCTGCGGGATCGGCCAGATCCTCCGCCATCACGGTAACCTCGACATTGCTCCTTGTACGGATGTCCTGCGCCAGCTCCTGCAAACGGTTCTCACGCCGGGCCGTCAGCACGAGATTCCATCCGAGCGCGGCATACTGGCGGGCGAACTCCGCCCCGATCCCTGCAGACGCCCCGGTGATCAGACACAAACGACGATTCATGCTCAAAAACTCGCCTCGGATACGAAAATGTGGCTGAAATACAACAAAAGCAGAACTTAAGTGTGTCGTAAGCCCCGGTCTGTTGTTGCCGCGCGGACAATCCGCACCTTACGGTCCTGCAGGGGAAACTCAAGAATTGCCAGGCCAAACCCTTCATTGCCATTTTCACGGAGCGGACACCATGAAGTACAAGACCTTCCTTCTCGCAGCGGCAGCGACCTTTGCCGTCTCGTCCGGGGCCCAGGCGGCCTGGGCGCAGGAAGAAACAACGGCTGAAGAGGCCCGCACACTTGAAACCGTCGTCACGGTCGGCACGCGCGTTGCGAACCGTTCGGCCCTGGATACGGCCGCGCCGGTCGACGTCGTCTCGGCCGAAGCCATCCAGAATGTCGGCGTCGGCGAACTGAACCAGTCGCTGTCGGTGAACCTGCCGGCCCTCAACTTCCCCCGCCCTGCCCTTGCAGACGGCACGGACTCGGTGCGCCCCGCCGCTCTGCGCGGCCTCGCACCCGACCAGACGCTGGTCCTCGTCAACGGCAAGCGCCGTCACCAGGCCGCGCTCGTCAACGTCAACGGCTCGATCGGCCGCGGCTCGTCGGCGGTTGACCTCAACACCATCCCGAACCTCGCTGTCAGCGGCGTCGAAGTGCTGCGCGACGGCGCCTCGGCGCTCTACGGCTCGGACGCGATCGCCGGCGTGGTCAACGTGCGCCTGCGCGAAGCCTCGGAAGGCGGCGCCATCTCGACCAGCTATGGCTGGCGCGAAACCGAATACTCCGCCCCGGTCATCACGCCGACAGCGGCCGGCGTGCCGAACCCCGGCCCGACCTTCACCCGCGAGCGCTCTGACGGCCACGTCTTCACCGTCGCTGGCTGGAAAGGCTTCGGCCTTGG
>CAZXQD010000030.1:0-39345 GCA_964643405.1 uncultured Hyphomonas sp.
GCACCCGAGTTTGGCGGCCCCGGCTGGACCGCAACCCAGCGCTATATCTGGGAACGGGAGACCGCTTCGAGGGGCGTTCCGGCGCAGCTCGGCGGCATGGGGATGATGATGCTTTCCCCGATCCTCCAGGGCTATGGCAGCCCCGCACAATGCTCACGCCACCTCCCCGGTATCCTCCGGAACGAGGTTGAATGGTGCCAGGGCTATTCAGAGCCCGGCGCCGGATCCGACCTCGCCGCCCTGCGCACCCGCGCAGAGCGCGATGGCGACACCTATGTCGTGAACGGCGAGAAGATCTGGACAAGCTGGGCGCATATTTCCCACTGGATGTTCGCCCTTGTGCGCACTGAGGAAACGGACCGGCGCCAGGAGGGCATCACCTTCCTCCTCATAGACCTTTCATCGCCAGGCATTACCATCCGGCCCATCCCCACAATCGACGGAATGCATCACCTCAACCAGGTCTTCTTCGAGAACGTCCGTGTACCGATTGAAAACCGGGTGGGGGAAGAGGGCCTCGGATGGACCTATGCCAAGGGGCTGCTGACGCATGAGCGGACAGGTCTTGCCAATATCTCCCTGTCCATCTTCCTGACCCGGCGCCTTCGGACCGAACTGGCGCGCCGGGCACGCGGCGGGCACGCAGATGCTCCGGAAGACAGCTTCCGGATCCGGCTGTCGGAGCTGGAGATGGAACTGTCCGCGCTCGAAGCAACCGAGCTGCGGGCCCTGTCGGAGCTGGAAACAGGCGAGGAACCAGGGCCGTATTCCTCGATCCTCAAGCTCAAGGGCAGCCAGCTCGTACAGCGCGCCACGACCCTCTTCCTGGAGGCTGCCGGCCTATGGTCGATGCCCTTCACGCGCGAGGCGCAGGCGTGGAACGCGCCGGCGATGCCAGGACCGGACTGGGCCGCGCGCGAAACCAGCCGGTATTTCTCCGGCCGCGCCGCGAGCATCGCGGGCGGGACCGATGAGATCCAGAGAGAGATCATTACGAAGCATGTGCTGAAGCTCAGATGACAGACGCCGCCTTTGAAACACGCGGGGATGGCACCCTTGCCGGTCCCTGGAAGACGCCGGTCAACATCGCGGCCGGCGCACAGGGCTCGATTCACAATGACGAGACCGCACGGCGCCTCGGCCTTGATGGCGGATGGATTGCAGGCTCGATCCATATGGAGCAGTTTGCGCCGCTTCTCCTGGAGCGTTTCGGCAAGGACTGGCTGAGGCGGGGAACACTGTCGGTCTATTTCCGGAATGCAACCCTGTCCGGTCAGCCCGTCCGGGCGTTTCTGGCACCGGCCGACAAGGACAACGGCGCAGCGCAGCTCGAAATGCGCGACGAGGCTGGACGGATCGTCTGCGAGGGCCTTGCCTGCCTTGGTCCGCCTCTTCAGCCGACACCCCTTCGGCAGCGGCTTGTATCCTCCGCAGACGGAACACCAGGCCCGCTGCTGGCCGGACTGGAAATCGGCCGCCGTACCAGTCGTGTACCGTCCCGGATTCCGACTGAGCGCCTCCGGCAGGATATTCCCGGCGTCACCGCACCAATCGCGGCCTATGCAGAAGGCGCACTACCTGCAAACCTCTCGGTCGATGTCCTGCGCGCAGTCGAGCCGCACCTTGTTAAGCTGCCGGCAGGTAGTGTCGGCCTCTATGGCGGGATCGAGCTCCAGATGGTTGAAGGGCCGTTGCGAGCCGGCGTCACCTACCACTGCAACGGCGAAACCCTCGCGTCAGGGCAGACTCCGCGAACGGAGACCCTCTGGTATTCAGCTGAAGCCTATGAACAGGACAGGCTTGTCGCCCGGATGCTGATGCTGAGCCGGATCATGCCACTCGGTTGAGCGCGGAACTGCGCGCAATATGTCAAAACAATCCCGTTTTGCGGCGGCCTTGACGAGGCACTGGCCTGCACAGGGCCTGTACTACTCGGGTGACTCGCGCCGCCCTTGCCCCGGAAGCTACTGCGCGTGTACGACCGCTGCCGCATTGTCGAAAGAGCCGATCGCAGCATAGCAGCGAGGCCTCGTGGAACTTTCGATCTAATCGACTGGAAAAGATCACACGATGTCCCCCTCACAGAAGCACAGCTCAGTCGAGGTGATGAGGTAAGCGCCGGGTTTGTCTTCTCAGGCCTCGGGTGGAAAACCATCACGATCATGGCCCGTGCGCCATGATATGTGAGCCGTGCTCCACGATGCTGTCTTCCGGTGCTGCAGTTCGATCGGTCATGCCGTAGTCACGAATGACAGTCGCGACGCGAAGACGGTAATCGGCAAAAATGCCGCTTCGACCTTGCCGTTGTGTGGCCCGATGCGCGGAAGTATTTCGCCATGCATTGACCGCTGCCTCGTCGCTGAAAAACGAGAGCGAAAGCATCTTCGCTGGGTCTGCAAGGCTTTGAAAGCGCTCGACAGACATGAAACCGTCGATCCCCCGCAATTCATCCATCAGAACAGCGGCGAGGTCGAGATAGTGCTGCTTCCTGCCTGGTGCCGGAAAGACCTCGAAAATCACTGCAATCATCGGCGTGCCAAACTCGCGTGCGGCGTAGACGCAAGCTGCAGGAAAATCCGGTCCTCGCGCCGGATGAACTGCTCTCGCTTTGCGAACTCATAGTTCTCCCGACCGAGTGGGTCCTTCCTGAGACGGAGACGATAAGCCTCGTAGGCAGCAAGATCCGCCACGTTATAGACGCCGTACGCGGTTGTCGCGGAGCCTTCATGGGGTCTGTAATATCCGATAAGATCGGCACCGCAGCGCGGAATAGCCTGACCCCAGTTGCGGGCATATTCCTCAAAAAGATCGACCCGGAAGGGATCAATCTCATAACGGATAAAGCATGTTATCATAACGGACCTTCTCCTGAACAAGCGCACTCCGTAGACTGCTGCCGGAACTTGATGCTTCGGTTCTCATCGAACCATCGTCCACCCGGATCAGCTATGGCAGAATGAGCCAAACACCCGGAGAAAAGCCCGATGCTAACCACCAATGCTCTCGCCCAGACTGCAGCCGCGATTGGTGAACCGGCGCGTGCGAGCATGCTCCTCGCTCTTATGGATGGCCGCGCGCTGACCGCTACCGAACTGGCCGCAGTCGCCGGCGTGACGCCGCAGACCGCCAGCAGCCACATCGCCCTTCTGGTCTCCGCTCAACTCCTGGCGATGGAGCGACAGGGAAGGCACAGGTATCACCGCCTTGCCTCTCCTGCCGTGGCAGCGATGGTTGAGACAATGATGGTCCAGGCCGCCACTTCCGTCTTGACCTCACCAAAGCCTGTGCGGACCGGGCCACGAGACATTGCGATGCGGCAAGCCCGGACCTGTTACGACCACCTTGCGGGACGTATCGCTGTCGCCATCACAGATGCGATGACGGCAAACAATGAACTCGAACTCGGCGCAAAAACAGGAACGCTCACTGAGTTGGGCCTCGAACGATTGAGACGAATGGGGATCGATATTGCAGTGCTCTCGGACAATCGGACGAGCAATCGACCGATGTGTCGCCCTTGCCTCGACTGGAGCGAGCGAAGGCCGCACATTGCCGGAGCAATAGGCACTGCTCTCCTCGATCATTTCCTTACAACAGGATGGTTACGGCGTTCGAAGGGATCGCGTGTTGTGCACGTGACGCCGGCAGGACGGGCCGCACTGGAACGCGAATTCGGGTTTGGGCCGCAGTTTTGGCAACCGGTGCCGACCCGGTCATCTGAATGAGCCCTTAAACATTGTCAAAGCTCGCAAACTCGCCTTTTCCCGCGACAGCTAACGGGTTCGAGTTATATACGCAGAAATCTACGCGAAAACTCCAGCCTCAAACGAGGATTTTTTTGGCGATTATGTATTTGACAAACCACGGCCCCTAACCTACTTTAGAGGGACAGGAGCCGCCCATGTCCATTCTGTCCAAACCCTACTTCCACGATGAGGCCGCTGCGTTCGCGCACGTCGAGTCTGTGCTGTGGCCGCATGGTCCGGTTTGCCCGCAATGCGGAGTTATCAACAATGCCTACAAACTTGATGGGGTCGTACCCCGCCGCAAGGTGAAAGGTGCAGATGGCCAGCCGCTGAAAGATGAGAACGGCGAGTTTGTTTGGAAGTACAGCCCGGAGCGCCATGGTCTCTGGAAGTGCAAGGACTGCGACAGCCAATTCACTGTTCGCATCAAGACCATTTTTGAGGAAAGCCACCTGCCGCTCCACAAGTGGCTTCAGGCGATCTATCTGATGTGCGCCAGCAAGAAGGGCTTCAGCGCCCACCAGATGCACCGGGTGCTGGAAGTCCAATACAAGACGGCTTGGTTCCTCTGCCACCGTATCCGTGAAGCGATGCGTTCCGGTGATCTGTCCCCGTTTGGCGGTGGCCACGGTGACGTGGAAGTCGATGAGACTTTCATCGGCACAGAGCCTGGCTCTCGCAAGAAGCGCGGCTACGGCCACAAGATGAAAGTGCTGTCCCTTATCGATCGGGAAACCAAGCAGGCCCGCTCCATCGTCATGGAGCGCCTGACCCAGAAAGAAGTGTGGCCGGTCGTCCGTGACAACGTGGCCCGCGAGACTCGCCTTCTGACCGATGACGCTGGCGTTTATCGCGGCATTGGCGCGCTTTTCCACGGCCACGCAGTGGTCAACCACAATGCCGGTGAATACGTCCGTCGCGGCGAGCCGGACGTCCATACGAACACGGTTGAAGGCTTTTTCAGCGTCTTCAAGCGCGGCATGAAAGGCACCTACCAGCACTGCTCCAAGAAGCACCTGCACCGGTATCTGGCCGAGTTTGACTATCGCTATAACCACCGCTCCGCGAACGGTATTGAAGACGGAGAACGTGCAGCCATTGCCCTGCGCGGCGTAGTGGGCAAGCGGCTGACGTATCGGTCAGCTTCTTAACAAGACGGTCAGAGAACGCAGTATACAAGAGGGCATTCGACCCGTAGAATCTGCTCTTATGAGTCAGCAGCCACTTGAACTGGTAATTGATGGCGGTCCTCATCGCGGAGGGGCGATCCCTGCTGAGCTGTTTGCGGCGAAGCTGAAATCTTTCGTGGCTACTTTGTACGCGCTAGATCGCGCCTACTCCGGAAAAGATTCCCGCCAAATTGACGTAGAGATTGTCAATCTCACCAGAAATAGCCCGGCGCGAGTTGTGATGAAAGTGCGGGCCAAGACTCAAGGCTACAATGCCGAAAAATCCGTCGAATGGTCTTTTCATCAATTGAATAATCTTCAAAGCGGAAGAGCTGTAGACAAAGCTGTCACACAGATAGCGGTCGATAATGTGATTGACCTAGCCACGTTTCGGCGGACCAAAAATCCAGAGGTCACGCAGTTGCGGGCCGTATACGGTGCAACCTCCATCGAACTTAACGACGAATTGCGTGTGCAGGCTCTGCGTGCGCGAAGCGATGCTCATGCGCCTCAGCGCGCGCATTGGCGCGGGGGCGTTTCTAAGGGATCTGTTTTTGGCGAATTGCGCGGCGTAGTCGATATTGAAGGGGAGCGCCAATTCTTTATCGTTCCCCCGACAGGTCCAGATAGCGTTGAATGTGTCTTCCCAGAAGACCTAAGAGATACGATTACGGACCTTCTGTATAGCGTCGTCCGAGTACACGGCTTTCTCCATTATAGCGGCCAAAGCGCCCATCCATATTTGCTGGAAGCTCGCAGTATAGAGGGCATCAGACCGCCAGCTGAGCATTTCAGCGACTTGAAGGGTTTGTTCAAGGACCAGCCAAATGGTGAGCCACTCAAGGAGTGGGGTTAGGTGTCGCAATCGATAGACACATACTATTGGGATACCTGCATCTTTTACGAGTATCTCAAAGACGAGAGACCCGGCACGCCGGACAGACAAAGAATCGATGCTATCCTCGCAGACAACAAGGCGCTGAGAAATCGCATCTGCACTTCAGTTATAACGCATACGGAGTTTCTGCCGAAGAAGATCACTGATCCGGAAGCGGAGAAGCGATATTTGGCGCAGTTTGGCTCCCTCTATTTTTTCGACATTGAGGCAGATCGCCAGGTAATTTCTCTCGCGCGTCACATCCGCGATTTTTACTTTGTGGCGCCGACTGACTCAAGCCGCATGAAAATCATGCAGCTTGGCGACGCAATCCACGTTGCTACGGCAATCATTCACAATGTCACCGAAATGCACACGCGCGACAAGAAATCCAAAGGGACTGCAATCCCATTGCTAGGGCTGCCCGAAGCATCCCCAAACGGAAAAATCTGCGGAGTGTATGATCTCAAGATTGTTAGCCCCACACTGACGCAGCCTAACCTTCCGGGGATTGTGAAATGAGCAAAAGCCAATCTGACAAATTCAAAGACGCCGCCAAAGAGGCGGGCGCTGAAATGTCTGAGGCGGAGTTTCGCCGGACTGTCGGGAAGCTGGCAAAGGCGCCGAAGCCGAAAAAATCCACAGGCGAACGAAAGAAGAACTAATCAGTTGACCGGCGCCCGAAATTGCGCGTCAATCTCCGGTGAAGGGGAATGATTCGCGAAGTGGAAAACAGAATGCCGAACCTCAACTGGATTAGAGATAACAACGGTAATTGGCTCGACCCCAGAAACACCGACTGGGCCTTTATCAGCTATGTAGGCGTGTACACTATCTGGGTGCCGGGAACTGGTTTCAGCGGCCCATCTTTCATCAAAGTCGGACAAGGGGACGTGAAGGATCGCATGCAATCTCACATGCGTGATCTACGGATCGCGCGGTTTCCAAATCTTCGATTCACGTATGCTTCGGTCAGCTGGTATGAGAGGGACGGAGTGGAACGATATTTGGGCGAGGTGCTTCGGCCGCTTGTTGCAGAGCGCTTCCCTGATGCTCCCCCGATCCGTGTGAACCTTCCGCTAGTTGCCTAGCGTGCCCCTGAAGCTCCATTGCAGCTTCGCGGAGCTGCATAAGCCGATAGTAGATGAAGGGCGGCTCTGCGCCATTGCGGAGCCGTTCTTCAGCCCACGAGATGGCCTCGGCTAAGTGCTGGTCGATCTTCATGCTCATTCAACGCCTACCTTGATTGAAGGTTGCTGAAAGGCCGTTAACAGGGCGTGGTTTGTCAAATACATAATCGCCATTTTTTTAGGGGGCAGATCAGACCCACGATGCGGTTCGTCCCGATCAAGCCCCCTGCAGTTTCCGGCTGATCCAAACAATCTCGCATGCAAACAAATCGCTCATCGTGAAGTGGCGGTTGGCTGCAATCGACCCCATTCACAGCGCATTCATTTGCGCATGAGCTTCGCGCTAGGATCACCGAGCATACGGAGGAAATCATAGTCGTGATCAATGACGCGCAAGCTGGGTGACCTGATCTCGAGGTGAGCCCGCTCCGGCAGGCTTAGGCGGTCAACAATCGCATCTCGAATGGAGTACAGGCTTTGCTTGTATCCGCCATGCGAATAACCGAGTTCCTTGGCCTGGAGCGCAAGATCCTGCCACGGACTGTTCACGAACTTGCGAAGGTAGAGAATCTGTGTCGGCGTCAAGTCGGAAAGGCGCGAAATGTATTTTGCATACCTTGCATCGTCCAGCGCTCCCTTGCGAAGGAACCAGGTCAGGGCAAACGGGAAACAGGCCAGCTCAAGCAAGCGGGAATCCAGTGCGTCCCATGTGTCGTTCTCAGCTGCTCCCATGAAGTCAAATGAGATGACCGTACGATCCATGGACGGATACCGGAACGCGATCCGCATGACCTTGTGAAAATCATAGACTTTGCAGTGATGCAGAAAGAGAGGACTGGCCTGCCAGGCCTGCGCATCAAACACCATATCGTGAGAGACAATGCGCCCGGGATTACTGTGAACAACCGGCGAAAGAAGATCATGCGCCGCGACTTTGCTGTAGTTCCGCAGTATCGACTCATCGACATTCATCAACACGCAGTCAAAGCCTGCAGGCAGCAGTTCGTCGTCAAGGCGCATGGTTGAGACCGCGCTGAAGTCAAACCTCACGCCTGCGAATATCTCTTCGAGCGTCCGGGTCTGGAACGCGCATAAGTCGGCGTCGCCGCGCGGTCCCTCGGGAAAACGCGAAGCCGCACGAACGAGGTTGTTCAGCGACTTCGTTGAGAAGAATTCACGCACTGCGCTGCTGTGCATTGGTATGGAAGACCCTTACGAAACTTCTCCAGCCCGGGCGGGGCCAGTTCCAAAAACGTTGCCAGAGACCTCGCCCTCCAGCCCTTCGACTTCAGCCCGCCTTTAGGTCGGGGCGAACGCAAAGGCATTGGATCAGCTGCGCCAGCATCAGGCACCGTAAAGGCCTCTACCCTTACCGTCTGCCGGTCGATCGCCCCCGTCGCTCTGCCGCTTGGTTACCGGACTTCAACCAAAGCACGGACTAACTAAAGTTAGCCCTGACTACCTAAGCGCGCGACGTAAGGCAAACATGCGCTCATCAACAGGCGCCGGAACATCGCTGATGGACGGCGCGCGATATGCGATCCGAACGGCGGATTGGTTCGGTGTTCAAAATAGTGGGCGATCCGAAGCATGGACGGCGTTGGACCATCCGGCCTGTCATGAGCTTGCAAGTTTGCCCGAAAAAACTTGCTCCAACGCGGCCCTGCTAGATTTATGACATGTTCCCGGACGATATCCCCGATTGCGCAACGTCACACGTCGCTTGTCGAGCGTGATGCTCAGGGAGTGACACCCGATTGCCACGCTTTTTGAACTTTTTGGAATTTTCTCTGCAATCCCTCGGAACAATTACTTTAGTTAGGCCTCCCACCAAAAGTTAATGTCTAGTTAAATCCTGTGGGCGCCTCAAACGCGAGTCCACGTCAGATGGCTGATTACAAGCAGCAACTTAACTACACGGGGGACTGGTGCAAAACTTCGCTTTCCGCGTCCCTTCATTCAAGAGGACACACAAATGAGACTTATGAAGACAAGCCTTGTCGCACTCGCTGCAGGCGGTCTGCTCGCGCTGAACGCGCACGCAGACTCGTCCGAGACGTTCACCGTTCAGGGGGATGTTCCGGTGATCTGCCAGGCGAACAACAATTCCGTTGCCGACCCGGAAATCATCGACCTGACATCCTCGGCGTCCCAGACGCTGGGCAGCTTCACCTATGTCTGCAACAGCGCTGCCGGTTTCCAGCGCACCATCAGCTCCGCAAGCGGCGGTTTCCTGGTCAACGGCTCGCAGCAGATCCCGTACAATCTCGGCCATGGCGGCGGTTCGGGCCTCGGCTTCGCACCGACGCAGCTGACGAGCCCCAAAGTCACCAACCTTGGCGGCTCGACGGCCTTCATCGCCGGCCAGACGGGCTCGATCAATGTCAGCGTTTCGGGCAACACCGCCGGTCTCTTTGCCGGCACCTATGCTGACGACGTGACGCTCGCCATTACGGCAAACTGATCCGGCTCTGCCGATGAATGAGATGGGCCGGATCTTCGGATCCGGCCCTGACCAGTTGTAGATTCAGAGGTGAAACGTGTCCGCACTCCCGATCTGGCGCCTGCTGGCGTGTGCTTTTGTCCTGATGATTGCAGCGGGGACCGCAGACGCATTCAGACTGACCCCGATGCGATACGTACTGGAGCCGAGCGGCCCTGGCGCGGAAATCACCTTGCGTCTCGAGAATACGTTTGCCGTCGATCTGCCGGTTGAGGTCGAAGTCTACAAACGGACCGTCGGCGAGGACGGAAAGGAAGTCCGCACGTCAGGCGAAGACGACTTCCTTGTCTTCCCGCCCCAGAGCCTTGTTCCCGTCGGAGCGGAACAGGCATTCCGGGTACGGTATATCGGGCCGCCTGATATTTCCGATATGCAAAGCTATGTGGTCGTTGTCCGCCAGCTCTCCATCCGGGATCCACAGGTCGGCTCAGGCGTGGAAGTGATGCTGGCACTGGGCACTGCGGCCTATGTCTCGCCGCCAGGGGCCACCGCAAAGCTGTCTTTGAGCATTGCAGACGACTTGTCCCGGGATGGCAAACTCGCGATCTGGGTAAGGAATGACGGGAATGCCTATGGCTATGTTGACCGGTTCAACATTGCCCTCGCCTCGGATGATGGCACCTCTGCGATCGTACCGGCGGAAGCCTTTGCAGCAAACCTCGAATCTCCGCTCGTGATGCCCGGATCGCGCCGCATGCTTGATATCCCCGTGCCTGATGAACTGATCGGACGCTCGCTCGTATCGGCCAGTATTGCAGACATCGGCGACTGAACGCGGGCCCAAGACTCGTGAAATGGCGGCTCGCCTTTTTCCTGTCCACAGCCACCTGGAACACGGGGCTGGAGGCGTCCGCCGAAGACCTGACGCCTGCGAGCGCGCGCCTTGAGCTGACTTTCCCGCTCTCCGTGAACGGACGCCTTGCCGGAAACGTTCTGGCGGATATCGACATGGGATCCGAGCCCAATGTCGACACTGCGCAACTTTTCAGCCTGCTGACCGAGTCGATGGACCAGGCCGTACTGGCAGAGATGTCCGCTCGGCTTGCAACGGCGAACCGGGCCTCGATATCCGAACTCAAGTCGGTAGGGCTCGATATTGCCTACAATGCCCAGGCGCTGCGTCTCGATGTCAGGGCGAGCGAGGCGCAGACACGACAGCAGATCCTTTCATTGACCTCTGCGCGCCGCGCAGACCCTTCAGAGTTTACCGCACCATCGCGCGCAGCCGCGGGCATCACCGCATCGCTCCTGGCTGAGTATCGACATGAGTCGCCCTTCGTTGATGAGGGATTGCAACCGCTGGAAGCTGTCGCGCAAGGCTTTGTGAATATTGGCGGGTTCGAGGGCCTGACCCTCGATTTCGATCTGCGTGTTGACCGGGACGGAGAGTTCGTCCGCAACAGCATTGTCCTGACCAAGGATGACTTTGACGCCGGAACGCGTCTTGCAGCCGGCGACATAGATCCCCTCGTGACCGGCTTCCAATCGTCGCCAAGTCTGGGCGGCATATCCTACAGCCGGCAGTTCGGCACGATACAGCCGTTCAGGGATGTGCGCCCAACCGGTCAGCAGGGACTGTTCCTTGAACGCGACGCCATCGTTGATATCGTGATTGACGGCGTGATCGTTCGCACCCTGAGCTTACCGGCAGGCCGCTATGAGATCCGTGACTTCCCGTTCATCGATGCATCCGCCGACGTCGAGTTCTATGTAGATGACGGCTCCGGGCGCCAGCAGGTCGGACGCCTTTCGCTGTTTGGCGCAGACAACCTGCTCGAACCCGGGCTTAGCGTGTTCTCCGCCAACCTTGGATTCCTGTCCAAAACACGCACGCCTGACGAGAAGTATGATGGCAACCTCGCATTCACCGGCTTTTATGAACGCGGACTGACACCGAACCTGACACTCGGCGCCAATCTCCAGGCCTCCCACCGTGAGGCAACGATCGGTGTGCGCGCTGCCAGCAGCTCAAGGCTTGGACGGCTGTCTCTGGACTTGGCCGGCAGCACCACCGAGATCGGCGGCGCTCAGGTCTCGGGATATGCCTACTCCGCAAACTATCGTTCAATCTTCGAGATCACGCCCGCGGCACGCACAAGCTTCGAGTTTGTCGCAAATCGGTACACTGAGCATTTTTCCACTCTGTCGGACGGTTTTGATGCGCAGCCCAGAAAGTGGGATGCGGCCGCACGTGCCAGCGTACAGCTACCTGGCGCCGCAAGCCTGACGGTTGGCGGCCGGGTATCGGAAGGCCGCCGGCTCGTGCCCAATGAACGCCTCTACGATGTGTCGTTCAGCAAGCTTTTTGGCCGGGTCAACACATTCACGAGCATCGGCTATGATGGCATCACCGGCGAAGTCACGGGAAGGGTCGGCCTCAGCCTTCGCTGGGGGGAACGCCTTGCCGCTCGCAGCGGCTATAACAGCCGGACCGACGTGTTCAACATCGAAGCGGAACGCCTGCCGAGACTACAGGCGGGCGATCTGAGCGGACGGCTGGGTTACGAACAGCGCCGCGCTGCAGACTTCTTCTCCGGGGACCTCCTGTACCGGGGCAACCGATTTGAGGGCAGCCTTCGACACACCTATACCCTCGACGATCGTCCCGGTTTCCCGACCGAGCAGATCTCGGCGGCAAGGCTTTCCGCAGGTCTCGGCGTGACGCCGGGTGGGTGGGCGTTCGGACGGCGCGCGGACGAAGGCTTTGCGATCTTCGAGGCCCACAAATCGCTCAAAGGCCGCAAGATTGACCTGGAAGCCGGCTACTCGCGCGGCGCTATTGCACAGATTGACCGGTGGGGCGCCGTTGCCGTTCCCCTCCTCCAGCCTTACGTGCCGCAGACGATCAAGGTCGAAGTCCGCGACCTGCCGGTCGGGTATGACATCGGTGCGGGAAAGTTTGAAATTCTGCCCGGCTCGGGATCAGGCTACAATTTCACGATAGGCTCCGCAGCCTCCTACACGGTCGTGGGCATACTCGCCATGGAAGGCCGCGACCTATTCCTGACAAGCGGTACACTGACCTCTCTGACGACCGGGGAAGCAACAGCCTTCTTCACAAATCGCGCAGGCCGGTTCGTCGCCGAGCGCGTCGCGCCCGGTGACTATGTGCTCAGGATCAATGGCGTCGAAGCGACAGCCAGTATTTCGATTTCAGAAAGTGAGGTTACCTATGTCGATGTGGGCAATATCGTCCTGCGCTAGGCACATACTACTGGCCGCAGGCCTCTTGATGCTTTCCGTTCCAGCACACGCTGAGCCCGGGTGCGCCCTGGAGATCCGCCGGGCTGATGCGCCGTCCATGACGGTTGATCCGTTTGATCGACGCCAGCAATCAGCCCTGATCACAGTGGAAGTGTTCAACGCCGGAAGCGAGCCGTGTGACGCTGTCATCGAGTTGAGCGACCCGGTCGCCGGCCAGTCAGGCCAGTCCTGGCGGCAGGGGATCGGGCTTGAGTTCTTTGAGAGATCCCCCACGACAGCGGCCTCGACGGGGTCTCTCGCGGTCCAGTCTGCCCGCGTCAATCCCGGCACGAGCCGTACCTTCAAGTTCACGCCGCAGCTTTCGCTGCGCGGCGCTCCTCTGCGCGGCGAGCGGTCTTTCGAACTGACAGCAGAAATTCTCGGCGGAGGTTCCGAAGCGCCTCTATCGAGAGTGTCGTTCGATCTGGATGTTGAAGTTGTTGCTGCGACCAGCCTGACGATTGCCGGCATGAGCGCCGACCGGACCTTGCATCTCGGGGATCTGCGGGCGGGCGCTGTCGGCACCGCCACTCTCTACGCACAGTCAAACGGCCCCTTCAGGATCAATGTAACATCGCAGAACCGCGGAAAGCTGAAACACGAGGATGATCCGAAACTCGAAGGCGTCGCCTACCAGGTTGTTGCGGAAGGCGGCACCTCGAACCTCGCCCAACCCTTGTCCATCTTCTTCGAAGGACCTACGGCCCTTCTCGGCAAGCGTTTTGATCTCACCGTCCGGACACCGAATGCGCCGCTACTTTTTGCCGGCACTTACAAGGACGTTATCGAAGTGGAAATAACGCCTTACTGAACTGATAAAGCTTGCTACCTGCCGTTTACGCAAAATTACACAAAACCTGTGCATGCTTTCTGCGTTTGCGGAGGGTAAACGTATGCGGCAGCAGTTTGCAGCAAGCTTGGCATTTCTGATTGCGCTGCCCGTTTGCGCAGAATCGTCAACGAACCTGCGCGTCGCAGGGATTGTTGCACCAACCTGCTCTCTCCTGACCGAAGCTGTATCCCTGGAGCCTAACGGCCTAGGCACCTGGACGGGGACCGCAGGCTATTCCTGCAACTCCGGTCACCTCGTCGTGCTTTCGGTAAGCGAGGCATTGGCCGGTGCAACGATCGAGATTGATGGGGCACCCTCCTCTACCGTTGACGAAGTTGGTCAGGCGGTGCTCTATCGACGCGCGCCACATTTCGGGACATCTGTCGTAAAAATCCGTACACTGAACACGCTTCAGAATGTCAATGCGCGGATTATGGTTCAACCACTTTAGTACCAGGCGTCCCAGAACGTATCAGAGGATGCATTCAGAGCGCCGGGTTAAACACAGGAACCGCGCTTTCAATCGTAAAGGTCGGACAACCGCAATCCTGGCCAGCGCTTTGGCCTGACACCCCGATAGTCTGCCGCAAAGAGACGGTCCCCATCCTTCAGTCCATGCGAGACCACGATCTGCGGGACCGCGCCCGGCCGGTCGAAATACCTCACCCTCTCGCCGCGGTAACGGATGGAGGATTTGAGAAGCCGATGACCTGTTGTCTTGGACAGTGCTCCTGACAGTGTTTGAGCGAGCGTGCGCGGCAGACAACCGCCGCACCCGGCGCGCCGATACGCCGTCCGCATGCCGAAGGCTGCGCATCGGAGAAAAAGAGCCCTGCTCATGCGGGCGTTGTCACCGGAAACCGAGCCGCGAGCGCCGCAAGCCAGTCTTCGATTTCATCGGCGAGACCCGATGCGGCAGCGTCCTCTCTGAGTTCCTGGAGTTCGCGGCGCGCGGCCGGGATCGAACGCCAGAGCGCGTCATCCCTATGGTCGAGATGGAGGCGCCCAGCGATGGCCTGAGCGAGGCGGTCACGGTCTGCAGGCGCGAGCAGATGTGGAGCCGCTTCGAACACGAGCCGCTGTCCCAACTGACGCAGCCGGACATCTTCAAACTCTCGTACGAGACCCGCGCGCGCGGGCCAGTCGATCTGATGGAAGCGCGCCATTCGCGCTTCGTCCGCCCTGTTCGGAAAACCGGCATGGATCATCTGCTCAAGATGCTCGGCCTGCGGCCATTCTGGCGCGAGGGCCGTATTGAGGCGCAAAAGGCGTTCCCGGAAACTGTCTTCCTCAGCCAGCCATGCATTCTGCGCCTGTTCGGACGCGGAAGGTGCAAGGCCCCAGGCTTCCTGAGCGGCCGCCGCCTCGAACAGGACGGGCGCCTTGTTGAGCCCGACCTGCCTCAGGGGTTTCGGCGAGCCGGACAGGACGGCTTCGAGGCCTGCATCGTCCGTCCTGCTGAGCGCCGCCCAGTCGGCGCTGAGCCGCGCGACAAGTGCAGTTGAGCCCGTCGCCCCTGCCCCGTCGATCCGCCTGCCCCACCAGACGGCCGGGCCGTTCGCCAGAAACTCAACGATGAGGACAGGCGCGTCTGATCTGAGGACCGCTACCGTTGCGGCCTTGGGCGCGGAGCGAACAGCTGCCGTCCAGAGGGCCGGGGCACGCTGCGCCAGGATACGGGCAATGTGAATTGTCGCTTCGACATCCCCGAGCGCGTCATGAGCGTTTGCGTGCGCAAAGCCGTTGAGCGGCGCGAGCGCGTCAAGCCTGAACCCGGTCCGGCCATTCGCGGAGACCGGATAGTCGAGGATGCCGGGGACAAGATGCGAGGCGGCCTGCACCAGGGGAAGGATGTCGAACCTCGCATTGCCATGGGTCACGGTCAGGTAAGGCGGATTGAGGGTTTCCCAGAAGGCGCGCTGGAGCCGCGGCTCATCAAACCGCATCGTGTTGTAGCCAACAAACAAGGCCGGCGACCAGTGTTCAAGCCTCGCGCGCACGGTGCCCATCATGTCGTACAGGGAAGGCAAGGCCGCATCGCTGAGGTGCGTCGGCCGCACGCCTGTCACTTTAAGGGCGATGGGGGCCGGCACAGTCCACGGCCGGCACCGGCAGCGGATATTGAACCGGTCGACTTCGTTCAGGGCGTCATCTGTCAGGATGGCCGCAAACTGCAGGATCTGGTCGAAATCGCGGTTCAGTCCCGTGGTTTCGGTATCGTAGAAGACGAACACGTCAATCCGGCCCCCAGCTTGTGCGGCGCCATCTGATACCGGTTTGTGGCCGATGTGACCATCTCTGCCAGAGCGCCGACGATCTTCAGCAAGGCTTAGGGCTGAGGACCAACCGGTCGGGGATGCTTCGGCGAGGCGCTACTTGGACACGTTCCCGCCCCCCGAAAACCTTCGGAGGAGCGCGTCTGGTTTGCCCTGGCCGAAGGCGCTTGCAGGCCTCGGTGTGCCGCAGACCATATGCTGAGCCCTCCGGCGACATCGATCCATTTGCCAGGGCGTGTAACAGCGCCCCCGCGGCCCTTCCCGCTCTCGACAGTTCCGATGGCCGCGCTGCAGGCCATCAGGGCGGGCGCCGCTTATCAGACCGCAAGCTTATTTCTTTTTGACTTCCCCCGCGAAGACCGCTGGAACAATGGGAAGAATTCTCGGGAAGGCCGACATGAAGCTGATCAGCGACGACATCCTCACAGATACGGGCGCCGCCGAGCCGGTTTACCCGGCTATCTACCCGCAGCTGGAGACCGACTTCGAGCTTTGGAACCCGAACTCCTGGAAGCGCGGGCACCCTTACGACCTCTACCGGCGGATGCGGGAAGACGCGCCGGTGATGTGGTCGAAGGTGCGCCCCCCGGCCTCAAGGTACTGGTCGGTGTCGCGCTATGAAGACATCAAGACGGTCGAGCTTCAGCCGGGTGTCTTCTCGTCACAGCGCGGCGGCATCAACCTCGCCGTCCCGGACCGCAAGAGGTGGAAGCCCGAAATCCTGATCCGCGCGGCCATGGACAATCTCATCAGCATGGATGAGCCGGGCCACATGCAGATGCGGATCCAGCAGAAGGACTTCTTTGTCCCGGCCTATGTTGCAAAGCTGCGCGAGAAGGTGCGCGCAAAGGTCGACGCTCTTTGCGATGATCTGGAACAGCAGGGACCGGTCGTCGACTTCGTCAGGCTCTTCTCGAACGAGCTCCCGCTCTACACGCTCTGCGAAATGCTCGGCGTCGATGAGGCCGACCGTCCGAAGATCGTCTACTGGATGCACTATCTCGAAATGGCGAGCCAGTTCCTCTCCAATCCCCTGACCACCTTCCTCGGCGAGCCCCTCTTCCCCTTCCGCTTCAACAAGGTTGTTGAGGAAATGTTCGCTTACGGAGCGCGTGTCATGGCCGACCGGCGCGCCCGTCCGCGCGAAGACCTCTTGACGGTCATTGCCCACTCGAAGCTCGACGGCGAAGACCTGCCGCAGGCTTATCTCGATGGATCGTGGCTGCTGATCATTTTTGCCGGCAATGACACGACCCGCAATTCGCTTTCAGGTACGGTCAAGCTGATGACCGAGTGGCCGGAGCAGCGGGCGATCGCCCTTGATGATCCGACGATGATTCCGAAAATGTCGGAAGAGGCGCTGCGCATGGTCTCGCCGGTCAAGCACATGCGGCGCACCGCGCTTGAAGATACCGAGATCAATGGTCAGCGCATCGCAAAGGACGAGAAAGTCGTCATGTGGTACGGCGCGGGCAACCGCGATCCGGACGTATTTCCAGATCCGGATGTCTTCGACATGACGCGGGAGAATGTCTCAAAGCACATTGCCTTCGGACACGGCATTCACAAGTGCCTCGGCGCGCGCGTGGCGCAGATGCAGCTGCAGGTCGCTTACGAACAGCTCTTTGCGCGCTTCCCGAAGATCGAGTTCACGGGCAACATAAAGTACGGGCCGAACGCCCTCGTGCACGCGATCTCGAAGCTCGAAGTCAACCTCTATGGCCGCGGCAATGCACGCCCGCAAAGGGCACAGGTGAAAGCTTTAGCAACGGGTTCTTGAGGGATGTGAAACGCGGCGCGGTTTCCAGAGAAAGGAAACCGCCTCCCGCTTTCGGAGCCCGCGCCCAGCCCTGAGCCAGGTCCAAGCGTGCGCAGCGCCCAGAATCAAGCCAGACAGTATGCCTTGTCGGGTAAGGCCCGCCCAGACCGGGCGACGAGTTGGCGGGCAACAATCAGATTCCTTGAAGCGCGGGTGTAGTATGGACAGCCGTCCATCAGACGGTCTGCACCGAATCGCAACCACGCTGCCGCCTCACTGACCGGCCGGTCCCCTTGTTCAGGCGGGCCGCAGCGCAGCCGTCACCAGCGGGTTCTGAAAGCGCTGAAAGCCGTCCCCGGACGGTCAACCTGTGGGATAGAGACCCGCAAGTTTCATCCCCGGCCAGGGCTTTGGCCAGACGACCGGATAGTCTGCCGCTAGAAGAAGGTCGCCATCCTTCAGCCCATGCGAGACCCCGATCTGCGGGATCGCACCCGGACGGTCGAAATATCTCACCCTTTCACCACAGTACCGGAACGAGACCGCCCGGCGCCATTGGCCTGACGGATTGCCGCCTGCGCCGTGGATGGTCTTCACGTGATGGATGATGACATCACCCGGCTCAACTTCGAACGAGACGATGTCGTACTGGTCGATCTCGCCTTCGATGTCCGGGCAGCGCTTTTCCGGTGAAGCGGCAAAGGGCGTCTGGGAGACAAAGACGTTCGGCGCATAAGTCTCGCCCCAGCGATGCGATCCGCGCACATATTGCATGACGCCATTGCCAAGGTTTGCCGGATCGAGCGGGATCCACACCACGGCGCACTGGTCCCCCTCGATCTGGAAATAGGCGAGGTCCTGGTGGAAGGCCGTCTTCTGGCGGGTATGGGGTGCCTTCACAAAGGTCGTGTCCTCCCAGAAGTGGACACAGGCTGCACTCATCAGATCACTGACGATTTCCGGAAGTGCAGAATCAAAGGCGACCTCGCGAATGCCGCGGTCCTGTTTCCAGGCCGCCGCGTCATAGAAGAACATACCGTCCGGTTTGTCCTGATCCGCTTCCTGCAAAGGGCGGGCCTTTTCATCAGCGCGCACCAGGGCTTTCATGCGTGTCATGTTGAACCGGTCTGCCGCGCCGGTCTCCACCGGGCGGGCGTCGTCCCAGATCTGTCGGGCCAGCGCTTCGAAATCATATCCGGTCTTCGACTGGCCGAGCGACGCGATCTGGCGATCAACGGCTGCGCGCAGGAGCCGGATTTCGGCCGGACTGAGCACGCCGCGCAGGCAGACGACACCGTCCTCTTCGAAGGCCGCCTTAGCTTCGGGCGGCACAAGATTCTTGACCGGTTGCATCACCCTGCCCTCCCGGCCTGCAGGGCAAGCTTCGGCGCCATATAGGCGGCGACGATCGCCTCGGCGTTCCGGTACCGGTCCAGCTGCCGGTCAAGCGCTGCATGATCGATCCAGGACATTGCGGGGATCCAGGCCCAGTCACCTTCGTCGCGGCGCGGCAGGCCAAGGGGCTCGGTCTTCCAGACCTTCTGCACGAGATTGTAGAACTTCTGGTGTGTCAGCCAGCTGAGCCGGGTGATGCCGTGGTCGAGGCAGCATACGGTAAGCCCGATCCCGAGCAGGCAGCGGGCGCGGAAATCCTCTACAGGATCAGAAAACTTCGAGCGCTCGGTCACGAAGCGCGAGCATTCCCAGACGTCCTTGCCGACTGGCCAGGGCTGGAGGTCGCAGCAGTCGGCAAAGAGTTCGCTCATCATGTGAGGCCCGGTGGTCGGATTAAGACGGGAGGACGCTACGACTTCGCCGGCCCCGTTGCGGACGATCACATACGTTGTGTCGTCCGTGTCGAACTGGTCGGCCTCGTAACCGACGACAACACCGGGGATGTCCCATCCCCATTCGCAGACGACGACGCGGTAACGCATCTCGTGCATCTGATCGATCAGATTGCGGTATTCGGCGCGCGCACCGGGCGGAATGATGGTGAACATCTCAGGCCTCCTTTGCATGCAGGAAGACTGGTGCAGGCGGCGTGTGATGTAATGTCCCCGTTCGGGGACTTGTCAGGGAAAGATCTGGTGCTGAGCGATAGCTGTGGCGACGATATGCGCCCGGTTCGACGCCTCGAGCTTGGCTGCGGCGCGTCCGAGCGCTTTCTTAACTGTGTCTTCCTGGATGCCGAGTATGGAGGCGATTTCCCAGTTCGATTTGCCGGCGGCTGCGAACTGCACACACTCGGTTTCGCGCCGGGTGAGTTCTGCGATCTTTTGGTAGGGAAACGGCCCGAGCATCGCTTCCAGATGATAGTAGGCCGTCTGGCAGACGATCTCGAGTTCGCGCACTTCGATCGCCGACAAATCGATCTTCTGGCCTGCACCCAGCGACACGCCGCCCGAGACACTCTGGAAAGCATGCATCGGGAACATCATGCCGTGGGTGATCCCGAAATCATGCACCATGTCGACGGTCCTCTGTCCTTCGCGCGAGGCGTGCTCACGCGCCTCGGCCCAGGTAAAGGGGCGCTTGGAGCGCAGCGCGCAGCGCGCGATCGGATCATGCAGGATCGCAAGCTGCTTGCGGCGCAGCACTTTGAGCTCCTCGGGCCAGTCCGACAGGTAGAGAATGTCCTTGAGCGGAACATTTGCGGGGTTCACGAGCTGACCGAGAAAGATGCGCTCGAACCCATAGGCTTCGATGAAACGGGACAGCGCCGCCAGCGTCTCTTCGGGCTTGCCCGTAGTATGGATTTGCCGGATTGCGTCGAGGACGGCGGATCCATCATAGTCGCGCATGGGATTTCTCCTGCTGCACGCAATAATAGTTCACCGATCAATTTAGACAAGAATTTTTTTCGCGTCGGCCTGTCAGTTGCCATCGTGCCCCGCCTCGCGACAGGCGGCTTATCGCGAACATGGCAGTGATCCGGAATGATTGTTACGATGGGACGACAGGACGTGCCGGATCACGGCAGATGATCAGCAGGCAAGATGATCATCGCTCCGACGCCAGCGCCTTCAGGACCTGGATCATCTGGCGCAGTGTCTGCTCTGACTGGGCCCGGCCGAGCCAGTAACTGCCCTCTGCGCGCAGGCCTTCGAGAACGCTTTCCTTCCGGCTGGCCGACTTCTTTGCAGGCCCGGGCTCGGCGAGAAACAGGTGCGCGATCGGCACGCCGAGCGCATCAGCGACCGCGCTCAGCGTGCCCGCACTGAGCCGGTTTGCGCCGGTCTCATACTTCTGCAGCTGCTGATGGCTGATGCTGAGCTCGGCGGCCAGTTGCGCCAGCGTCAGGTTTCTCTGGTTACGCAGCTTACGGACATTCTCGCCGACAAGCCGGTCGATGTCTGTGGGCGAGCGTGGATTGCCGCCCCGGGTCCCCGACGTCGTCATCTGTCATTCTCCCGTGGGCAACGCAAAAAGCGTCCTCCACCCTGAAACGATCGTAGGATGCAAACTGTCATGCGTCCAGAAGGCGGCACAACGCAAAACCCCGGGACAGGCGCGGCACGCCGTCGCCCCCGGATTCCCTTTTTGATTGATTTTTTTGTCTATTTATAGTAGCGTCATTCAAACAGGAATCTGCATCAGAGAACCATGCATGCAGGAAAACGAGCAGAAACAGATCACTGCAGACACCGCGCGCCTCGAGGTTTCGCTGCGCCTGATCAGATCCGGCGAGGCAGCCGCGGCGCTCGCGCCTCTCCGCGAAAGTCTTGCGGCGGATCCAACAGACGTCCGGGCGCGCTACCTTCTGGGCGCCGCCTGTCTCAGATCCGGCCATCCCGCCTGCGCGCTCGAAGAGTTTGAAATCCTGCTTGATCAGATGCCTGAGCATAACGGCGCTGCCCATGGTCGCGGCCTTGCCCTTTTTGCGCTCACAGACCGCGAAGGCGCCCTGCATGTGTTCCGTCTTCTGACACAGCGGGACGCCCTGGCTCCGAAAGCCTGGGGTTCAATTGCAGACATCACGCCGTGTGAAGATGAACGACGACACGCTATCGATACCGCAGCAGACCTGCATGCTGCGATCTCTGAGCATGGAGAAAATCCGGACCGGCGCGCCGCCGCCGCAGCGCTGATCTCTGCACGCCGCCCTGCCGAGGCCGCCGCTTTGCTGGCGCGCTCCCATGGCCCCGTCAGCGGCGCGCCCATGCCCGACCGCCTGCTTGCGCGCGCGCTCTACCATCAGGGCAAGTTCGAAGACGCTTTCACTGAAGCCTGCCGCCTCCTCGCGCATGCAAAGATATCCCGCGAAAATGTAAGTCACCGGCCGGCCTTCAACCCCGGAGCCGCAAGCGAAGTCCTTGCTGAAATCCTGGACCTCCTATCTGCGTCCGGTGCCTCGGCCTTTCTTGTTGCCGGAACACTTCTCGGTTTTTACCGGAACGGCGCGCCGCTCGCACATGACCGCGACATCGACATCGGAGTCATGCGTGACCGCGGCGGCGGACCCGACATCGCGGCGCTCCTGCGCGCGCATGACCGGATCCTTCTGCCGCGGATCGCGCGGCCCGGCGACCGCTATTTTGGCGTCCAGTACAAGGGGGTCGCGGTCGACATCTTCCTTTTTGATCCACACGAAGGATCGCTGACCTGTGGGTTCAGCGACATGCCCGGCGACATCCAGTGGCGCTTCAGGTCCTTTGGCATCAGGGCCGCGGAATTCAACGGCCGGCCCTGGCCGATCCCAGATCAGCCAGAGGACTACCTTGCGCAGACTTATGGGCCTCATTGGCAGGTGCCTGACCGCGCCTTTGCCTCCGCCGTTTCCTCACCGGCCCTCTTTCGCACCGATATCCATGCCCGCGCCTATTATGCGGCGCTGCGGGCGCGCGGCGCATGCATCGCTGGAGACCTTGAGAAGGCAAAAGGTCTCATAAGCCAGTCTCCTGTAAAGATACCGCCGCTCGCGGCAGACGCGGCAGCAGATTGATGAAATCCCCGCGCCTGCTGGCCGGTGCACAAGCAGGTCTAGCGCGCTGGTCCATGAGGCCAGGCCCTCCCTCATTTGCCTAATACCCTGAATAGTATCAGGAATTTAACCTTTCGTTGCATTGACTCTCTTTCTGATTGAAATCATTCTCTACCTGTCGCCTGGCCAGCGACACCCCAACGCTCAAATGGAGAATGACCATGAATACGCAGACACCTGACCATCCCGACACGGACGATCTCGACCTGATCGAGCTCGGATCGGTCTCCGAAGAGACACGTGGCGGTTTCGAAGAGGGAATCGAGTACGCTGTAGGGCCGAACTCTAAGCTCTAGGCAAACAGCGCCCGGAGAGGGGAGCATCTGTTCCCCTCTCTTTTGCCTCTCATAAGCCCAGGACGCACCGCTCTTAACTGAAAGGATTGACGAAATGCGCGGTGGATATGCGCTTTCACCAGGCACACACATTTGTCGCGTCGGCGAGTCATGGGTTTTCCTAGATGAAGAACGCGACCGATACTTTTGCCTCACAGGTCCGGCAGCGGATCATTTCTCGCAACTTACGTGTCCTCAAGATAATGCAGACTTGGGTTCGAAAACAATTGGTCTGGCAAATCGCCTGATAGAAAGAGGGCTTCTCATTGCGACCGATCAGAACGTCGGCGCGATTGAGCCGCCCCGGCTACCGAAGCCTCACAGCTCAATTCCAAGGGACGAGTGCAACGCCGTAACCTCGATGCGATTCATTGAACTGGCACAGTTCTACGTCCAGTTCTTTCGCTGTTCTCGTCTCAGAAATACAAAGCACCGAAACCTGCGCGAGATTCTCAAAGCCGCGAGGCAGATCAAGATCCGCACGCAGAATTCACATCAGACCCGGGGACCTGAGGTTACACAGCTCACCCGTTCATTTCAGGCCATCGTTCCCTGGGCCTTTACGGAACATGACGCCTGCTTTTTCAGAAGCTATCTGCTCTTGCGCTATCTCGCTGTATTCGGCGTCGCTGCCGACTGGACCTTCGCCGTGAGGGTTTCACCCTTCCGCGCGCATTGCTGGGTGTCGGTCGATGGCCTGATCCTTAACGAAGACATTCATGTGGCTTCGGGCTACGCGCCCATTCTTATCGTGTGAGCGAGGGCCGCGCTTGTACAGCTTTATTGCCGTTTCGTGGGACCCGGGCGATCTGCGTGCAGCAGGCGCAAGCCGCGAGTTTCTGTCCACGCTCCGGGGAATTACATCATGTCATTCGAGTTCTGACGGCTTCTATCTTGCCGACCTTTCGAATACCGGACGCCGGAATGTAATTGTTCCCTGCGGACGGTCAGGCGCCGTATACGGAACACTCTTCCGGCGCTCCGCCTCCCTGAGCCCATCTTCCGCACTGGATCAGCTCTCCGAAGAAGAGGCGGCTGCGATTCAGCGATCCTCCGGCGCAAACCTGCTTCATCATTACTGGGGCAACTATGTTGCCTTTATTCAGGCCGGCAATTGCTTGCATGTTGTATCAGATCCGGCCTCATCCATTCCCTGCTTTTACAGCATCATCGATCAGGTCACTTTCATATTCTCGCATCTGGAAAAGTGTCCGGCGACCCTCAGAAGGGGCCGTACGCTGAACAAGAGCTTTATCCGGCAGGTCCTGGCTTATGATAAAATACAGAATGGAGAGACCGGAATTTCCGGAGTCCGTGAACTGATGAGCGGCAAGCGCCTTCAGATCAAGAAAGCAGATGTTGAAGAGCTGCCTGCCTGGGACCCCAGGCAAGTCGCCCAAAACCATGTCGCCTCCCCTGCCCCGGAGGCAGCCGCCGAACTGAGGCGCCTGATCAGGTACGTCGTGGTCAGTCATGCTATGGCAGAACCAAAAATCACCCTGCGCCTTTCGGGCGGTCTGGATTCGGCGATTGTTGCAGCAAGTCTCAGATCCGGTGCGCGTCATCTCGATCTCAATGCGGTTCATTATGTACTTGAAGGCGGAGACCCGTCTGAAGCGGGGTTTGCCCGTAGCGTCGCCGAATGCATAGGAATTGATCTGACTTATCTACCGGTCGACCCGGCGATGCCACTTCCAAACGCGCACCAGTGTCCCCCAACAGCGAGGCCTTTCAGGGAGTTCCTCGGCCAGAACCAGCTTACTAAAGAATGCGCATTGCCCGCTCTGAGCGGACGCACATTGTTCACCGGTCAGGGAGGCGATCACCTTTTCCAGGAGGTGCGCTCGTCTCTCGGCTTCGGTGATTATCTTCAGCTCAACGGATTGCGTCCCGATGCCGTTGGAGAGTTAGTGAACGCGGCGCGGCTTTCAGAGCAGTCAGTCTGGCGAGTCCTCAGAGAAACCATGGCTTCTGCAATATATTGCCGAAACAGGATTTCGCCTTTCAAGGCTGGTTTGCTGCGCCGTCGGACATCTGCCAACCGCCTCGCTTTTGCGGATCTGCGCGCGGACGATCTCGTACCGGTCTGGGCCAGAGAACCGGACGGTCTGCCGCCAGCCAAGTTTGCACAGATCAGCAGTCTTGTTCACATGTTTCAGAACCGGAGCGCCATTTACACACCTGCGACCCCGCATGTCATACATCCGCTGATCTCCCAGCCACTCATAGAGTTCTGTCTGAGGTCTCCTGTATACCTGCTCTGTGCAGGCGGTATTTCACGTGGTCTCGCGCGACTGGCCATGAAGCACGAGGTTCCGGACGCAGTCCGCCTGCGGCGTTCGAAGGGAGATGCCTCACGTTTCTACATTCAACAGATCGCAAGCAATAGAAACCTTCTCACTGAGACACTCCTCGATGGCGAATTGGTCGCAGGAGGATACATCGAACGTGGGGAGATCCGCAGTTTCTTACTTCCTGAAACGTTCCGCCTGCAGACTTTAAGTCAGATGGTTCTGGTCTACTACGTGATCGAATGCTGGCTGCAGCGGTGGAAATCTGAACTGACTGCAGCCTGAACTCCAGTCTGGCCGCGGATGCCATCGATCTCACTCAGCCTCAACGATCCCATTCTCTTCGAGGAATTCATCAATCCGGATCCAGAGATCTATGATGTTTGCCGGCGAGGAAGGCCCATGGCCCTCGCCCCAGTACCGCACGTAGCGCGCCTCTTTACCGGCACGGTAAAGCGCCCCGAACATTTCATCATACTGGGCCATGTCAAAATAGTCGAAATCCGAATGAACCAGAAGGACCGGCGCCTCGATGTCGGCAGCGCGCGCGACGGGGCTCGCCAGGGCATAAGTTGCAGGATCCACGAGGGCGGATTTTCCGAATCCGAAAGGACAACCGTGCTCTGATCCTTCACCCCTGCATTCATAACGCCACCGGTTGTCACCGCCATTCTGATCAAGGTGAAAATAGCGCATAAGTCCGCGTGCGCCGAAATAGTGGCTGAAATAGTCTGCCCAACCGTTGAGCGAGATGACGGCCGCAGGCTTATCTGACTGAGTTGATGCCACCAGAGATGCGATGCCGCCCTGGCTGGAGCCGAGGATAACGACCCGATTCGGGTCTACAAAGCCCTCGTTCGTGAGAGCGGATATGGTCTGGTCCACCAGATCGCCCAGTGCTCCGAGTGGATCCTCTCCTGTATGGGCAAGATCCAGGGGGAAAGCAGGCCGCATATAGATAAAGCCCCGCGCTGCCCAGAGATCGCCCGCGAGCGGCGCCACAGCAGGCGCTTCGGTAAAGGTTCGACAGTTCCCGCCCGCACCAGTTGGATATATCTCGATGACGACGGGGTACCGCTTCGAGGCTTCAAAATCCGGCGGCAACAGCAGACAGGACGTTACTTCGCGGGACAGCACGCGCGTCTCGTTCTGCAATCTGTAACTGACTTGCCTCGACAAAGGCGCCACTATTCCGTTCAGATGCCGGTTGATGGTAGCCAGGACCTCGCTGCGCCCGTCTTGTCTGATCAGTTCGAGACGGGTTGCGGCGCCGTCCCTGAATGAGACGACGATCGCCCTGGCGGAGAAGGACGCCGCGAGGATACGCGCACCGGGTCGGCCGATTTGCATAGACCGGGACCGAGATCCGTTTTCCTCACGCATCAGCGACCAGACCGAGCGATCCCCGCCCGACGCGTCTTCATCGACGACGAGGCTGGCCGTGTCAGGAGACGACCGCGTCAGGTGGGATAAAGGATAGCTTTCTCCTGACCAACCATGTGACGCATACGGACGGTATTCAAGTC
This sequence comes from uncultured Hyphomonas sp., assembly GCA_964643405.1. Taxonomy (GTDB): domain Bacteria; phylum Pseudomonadota; class Alphaproteobacteria; order Caulobacterales; family Hyphomonadaceae; genus Hyphomonas. Next base: position 26,672 of record CAZXQD010000030.1, read on the forward strand.
GACGAACGGACGACACCCCGTTCAGTTCCACATCGGCCGGTGCTGTACGAGGATCCAGCCGGAAAGGTAAGCCTGAGGAGAGAACGAGGATGCCATCGCCATCTTCTCGGAGAAGTTCCGCCGCGGGCATGTCCACATCACCGGACAGAGGCCTGACAGAACCGGTAGCGGTAATTAGGAACCAACCCGCCTGATCGCCATTGTGCGTCTTCCCGTGAACGACAAGCCCAGCTTTCAGAAGCACTGCACGAGCTGGACCCGGCCACCACCGGAATGACGGAGACTGGATACTGCCGGTGAACCGCAATATCTGCTGATCGATCACCTGCAAGGGCTGACCGTACATGTCAAAAATGTAGAATCGACCGTCTTCGGGCTGCTCGCCATCTTCCCAGCCAAATACTGCGAACGCGCCCGAATCCTCTCGCCAGGTGAACGATCCGGGGTCGACTGAGAATGGGCCGTCAGGGTTCAGAACCTCATCCCGGCCGAGTTCTATCAGGCTCAGCTGATACCGTCTGTCAAAGATCGGATGGGTCTCGCGCGCAACAGGTCCGGCGTCGGCAGGTGGCCGGCGGCGTTCGGCGACGCGGGCCGATATGATGCGCTCCCGGTCGGGTGATAAAAGCGGTCCCGCATATCGACCAGCAGCCACGACATGCGACGTCCCTGTGGGCAGGTCGAACAGCAGAAGTTCGCCCTTTGCCCAGTCCGACGACCGATCCCGGCTCGTGCTCACAACCTCTGCAGCAGTAGAGCCTGCCCCTGACCAGGCGCGGTTCCATTCTGCCCAGAGATAGGTTCCCGACTGAGCGCGGTTGCGCATTTCCGATCCCGGCAGGCGCGGATCACGCACCGGCATGAGAAAGGCATCATCCGATACCCAGACAAGCTGCTCGTTCCACTGTAGCGCAGCAGCGTACCTGTCCCGGATATCAGGCATCGGTTCAAACCGGACGCATGCGTTCTCACCAATGCGACAACCCACAAGGCGCAGCTTACCCTTCTTGTATTCGAGCCCCACCACCCATGCGCTATCCGGCGACAACCCGAACAGGAAGTTTGTCGCCGCCGGATCCAGGCCCGGCTGAAGCCTCGGCGGCGCATCGTCAGCAAGATCCAACACCCAGAGCTGGTGGCCGCTCAGCCCGCCCGCCCGCATCCAGTAAGAATAATCCGAAAGTGAGCTGTAAGGCGGCACCAGATTGTAGGTGAGCCAGCGACCGTTCTGGCTGAACTCAGCTTTCCCGATGAATTCTGTCGCCAGTACGTCATCTATCGAAATCGGACGGTCCGGTCGCGTTCGAGGAAAGTCTTCCGCATGCGCACAACCAGCACCCGAGACTATCAGCAGCACATTAAACGCCGCTATCAATGCGGACCTGTAGATTCGAGACGTCCTGCCTTTCCTCACTCGACGAGGCCGCATCAGAAGGTCTTGCGAACACTGACCGCAACGAACCGGCCGAGCGGCGAGGCGTTCGCCGGATCGTATCCATTTATCGCAAAGGATGTCTGGGGCGGCACTTCAGGCGGGTCGCGGTCAAACAGGTTCGTCACCGACAAGCCGAACACCGTGTTGTCCAACCAGTTCGGCAAGGCCTCCCCTGGTCTATAGGTCACCCCAAGATCGACAGTGGACCAGGACCGGATGGGTATGGCTGCCGGCGTGCTGTCCGTCTGATAGCTATCGACAAAGTTATAGGCGAGCGTGCCCGCAAAGTTTCCGCGGGCAAGGCCAACCTGCCCTCTCAGGCGAAGGTCCACAGGATTGTAAAGCGTGTTCAGTGAGTCGACATTTGTCGTGGTTTCCGAAGCCTTCCGCGTAAAGTCGAGGATATAGCTCGCATCCAGACGCGCACTCAGGCGGCCGACATCCGCGTCCATCCCATAATCGAACTGAAAGTCGAACCCGCTAGTCTCCGTTGAGGCGAGATTACGTGTCAGTGACACATTGTTGATGAAAGCAATGTTCGTGACGCCCGTTGCGCCGCCGGCCAGTGTCACCGGACGCTCGAGCGATGCGAGCACCGCGTCGATCTGAGCCTGGCTCGGGAAAAAAATGACCGTGCCTTCCGGAAACAGGTTCGGATTCTGGTACGCGAGTCCCGGTGCAAAATTCGGATTGAGATTGCCTGGAACGGGCGTGACACCGAGCCTGTCTTCAAACCTGATGTCGTAAAAGCTGCCGCTTACCGACAGATCATGTCGGCCTGCGGTGCGCTCGAATTCGAACCCGGCCGTAAAGGTGCGTGACGTCTCAGGATCGAGATCATTTGCGGTGCCTGCAGTGATCATGTAGTTCACGCCGGCAAGCGACGGATCCGGTAGCGGAATATTGAGGATGCCCCGGATGAAATCGTAAGGCAGCACGCCCACGCCCAGATCGAGGGCGCCTGACAGACCAAGCTTCGGCGGTGCGAAGGACGTCCCGTACGATGCGCGCAGGCGAAGCGGTTCAACCGGTTCCCAGAGAATACCAATCTTGGGATTGGTTGTTGATCCGAAGTCCGAATAATCATCATGGCGCCCCGACAGATTGAGCTCCAGGCGACGAACAGCACGCACTGACTGAGCCTCTCCGATCAGCGGCACGTGCAGCTCGGCAAACACCGCCGCAATGTCCCGCTCGCCGTCCCGCAGAACCGGTCGGCCGAGAGTCTGGTTGCGTAAAGTTTCCTCGCGGTACTGCCCTCCGAAAGCTGCGCGGACAGAGCCGGCCGGAAGCTCGAAAAGTTCAGTGTTCGCCAGCAGCCCGGCCGACCAGAGCGTCGATTCTGTTTCGTCCTCAATAGGCGCCGCGAGGGCGGGCAGGAACACACGCGAGTAGCTTTCGCCGTTCACGCCGCTATATCCGGCTTCGAACGAAATGTTTGACCGCGCGGTCAGTTCATAGTCTGCGAGGAAGCTGACCGAGACATTCTCTGACTGCGCCCTTGAATTGCTCACAGTCGCTGTATTGGCGATGCCGATACCGAACGTCGTGATGTCTCGCCTGGAGTAAAGTGCCGTCGTTGACAGGGCGAGTTGGTCGCCGAGCGCCTGCCGGCCGGACAGGACGAGGCTCTGGCGCTCCTGCTCTGGAAAAAGGTCAATCGAGCCTGCGACCGGCAATGCACCTCCGTTCAGGAGCGTTGGCGGCGCGATCCCGCGTCGGTCGGCCAGGCGCAGGTTGCCCCGATTGAGGTACTCATAAGTCCCCAGCAGATTGCCACTGGACCATGAACGGCCAAATGTCTGGCTGATCTGGACTTCCTCGAGCTCACCCTCTGTTACGGTGCCATATCTCAACGATGTCTCCGCGCCTTCAAAATCGTCGCGCAAGATAAGGTTCACCACACCTGCAACAGCGTCGCCGCCGTATACGGAAGAAGCGCCGTCGCTGAGAACTTCGACCCGGTCGATTGCAGTCGACGGGATGATTGAGAGATCCACGAAATCACCGATCGTGGACGCCGGAGCAAGGCGCCCGCCGTTCACCAGCGTCAGCGTCGCCCCTGCCCCAAGCCCGCGCAGGTTTGCCCCGCTGCCAAATGTATTGTTGCGTTGAGAATTTCCATCATCCGGAAATCCGCGTGCCGTGAAGTCCGTCGAACCACCTCCAAAATTCTGCGGCAGAATGCGGATGAACTGCTCAGTGGTTGTGACCCCCGAAGCAATAACATCGTCTCTTGTATAGATCTGCAGAGGTGAACTTTCCGGCGCCAGCCCTCGCAGGCTTGTTCCGGTAACGTAGACCGTATCAGCACGAAGTTCCGGAGAATCCTGCGGAGTTTCGGTAACGACACTCACTGGTTCCTCTTTTGGAGTCGAATCACCAGACGCATTTCCCTCGTCGCCTTCGTCCGCAGCCGTATTCAGAAGGAATGCACCGCCCCGACCCCGGGTTACTGTCAAACCGGTGCCTGACAGCATGCGCTGCAGAGCATCAGCCGGCGCCAGCTCCCCCCGAACAGCATTTGCCGTCAGGCCGTGGACCTGCTGTTCAGAGAACATGACCGGCAGACCCGTCTGTACACTGAAGGCACGCAGCGCATCACCGAGTGGCGCCGCGGGAATGGCGATTGGCGCCGTCTCTGCAGGTTGAGCCAATACCGGCTGAGCGAGAAGCGCTGAAGACAAAGAAAGGGCTGCAGCGCCCGCAAGGCGGCGCCGTAAGGGCAGATGTCGATTCACGTAGTTCCTCCGGATGTCGAGTGGTCCGGGCAGCTCTTCTGGCCGCCCCCGGAGGTTTAACGACGACGCTTCTCAATGTGTCTGAATTCTGCGCGCTGCACCTGCGCCAGCCGAACCATTGTTTGGTCCCAATACACCAACTATCGCGCCGTCAATCTCTTGGACGGATCAGAATTTCATCACCTTGTCGCTCTGCGATCACTGGCAGGAACTCTTCCAGCGCGGCGGCGAATGCCTCCTGGTCACCGGCCTTGAACGAGCCGCTGATCCGCTCACTGGCGATCGCGGCGTCGATGTTCAGCTGAACCGGGGCGTAGCGGTTGAGTTCCGCAGCCGCATCGGCCAGCCGGGCGTCGGTGAAGGGCACCATGCCCGTCGTCCAGGACCGGGCCTGCGCCGTATCGATGCGGGAGATTGTCCGCTCGCCGGCGCGTACCGTCATCTGCTCTCCGGGCGACAGGAGGACATGGCCGCCGGAGCCCTCTCCGGACACACTGACGAGGCCCTCGATCAGCGTGACCTGCAGACCGTGATCTCCCGGCAGGTAGACGTCGAACACCGTGCCGATAGCGCGGGTCTGGGTGTTGCCCGCGACCACCACGAAGGGCCGCGCCTCGCGTCTCACGTCGAAGAGCGCCTGGCCCGCGACCAGATCCACGCGCCGCTCCGCCCCCGAATAGCTGACCCCGACCTCGCTCGCGGTATTGAGGAGCATCCGGCTGCCATCGTCGAGGACAACCGTCTCCTGCTCCCCGATGCCGGTCACATAGGTCAGCGTGGCCGGGACCGGCGCTGACACCGGCTCTCGCGCCCGGCCAAGCAGGCTCGCGCCGGCTGTAGCCGCGAGGAAGATCGCGGCCGCGATGCCGGCGCCGACCGGCCAGGCGGAGCGCCGCCGGGGCGGCTGGCGAACGCCCCCTGCCCGGGCGCGGTCGAGCGCTGCGAGGGAGGCTTCGATCTGCCGGAACGCAGCTGCGTTGCCTGGCCGGCGTTCCCAGGCGAGGAACCTGCGCCAGAGGTCAGGGCCAGCGGCCTCGTCCTGGAGTTCGGCATACCAGCGCGCCGCTTCGCGCAGCGCACGCCCTTCCCTATCGCCGGACATGAGGCCTGCCTTTTATCCGCCGGTCGATGTGCGCCGGCGCTCCGCACGCGCGAGGCCTTCTGCAAGCTCGGCAACCGCCTCGGCGATGTCGATAATGACCGTCTGCCGGCTGACAGACAAGCGCAGGGCGATTTGGGTATGAGTCAGCCCCTCTATGCGGTGCATCAGCAGCGCCCTTCGCCGGCGGTCCGGCATGGCAGCCATCATTTCGTCGACAAGGGCGAGCTGCTCCTGGTCCATGACCTGTTGCTCTGGCGTGGGCGAGCGTCCGCAGGGAAGCTGGTCCGCCACATCACCGATCTCGACCGTTGCCATTTGCCGCTTGCGGTCACCCGACTTGAGGAAGTCCAGCATTCGGTTGCGCACCAGCGTCATCAGCAGGGGCGCAAGCTCGTCCACGCCTTTGTCCGGATAGGCTCGCCGCGCCGCGAGGAAAGCACCCTGCACGATGTCTTCCGCATCAGCCCGGTTCCTCACACGCATTCCGCAGAAGCGGACCAGATACTGGTAGCGATCCGAGAACAGCTTTGAGAGCGGCGTCGCGCATTCAGAGGTCGGCTTCTCACTTTCACTTGAATATGGCTCATCTCTTCGATGCGGCGTCGTCCGGTCAGTCGAAACTGGATGGGAAATTTCGCTCATAACGTTCTCGAATCTCGCAGACAAGGCCAGCCCAAGGACAGTCACCGACTGAAGCATCGACCGAGCAGATTCTTACTATAGTACGTTGTAAGATACTACTCAAGATTGCTTCATCGACTAATGAAGCTACGAGGCGTCCTCTTGAAGAATCTCAAAAGACTGAGGGCTCATCGTTGCCTCACACAGGAATCGTTGGCGTTTAACGCCCGCCTTGAAAGGTCATACATAAGCAGGCTTGAACGGCGCCTCTCCAGCGCATCAGTGGATACACTGGAGAAATTAGCCGCTGCGCTGGATGTTCCAGCATACGAGCTACTTCTCGATGAACAAAGTTAGTCTGCTCAGCAGGTTTCAAGACCCGCCTGAAATATCGAAAGCAGGACGACGCACAGAAACATCATAAGCGAAATTCGTAACATATTACGTGGCTGCAAATCCCTCGCGACTGCTTCCGTCTCGCGATGGATATCCGCGTCGCCTTCGCAGAAAACCTCAGGAAGTTCAGAAAGGCTGCAGGCCTTTCGCAGGAAGAACTTGCGCATATTGCAGGCATCGAGAGATCCTATGTGAGTATGCTAGAGAGGCGCCTGAATAGCCCTACTATTGATATGGTGGCAAAATTGGCCGCTGCGATTGGGGTTCAACCATTTGAACTCCTCTTGCCGGTTCGCAAGAACAAGAAATAGCCAAGTGAATCGCGCATCATCGGTTAAGTGCTCTAAAGCTGACACCGCCCAGAAAACTACTTTGTGGATTGCTCCCACATCTGAGCATAAAGACCGCCCTTCCTGATCAACCCCTCATGCCTTCCGCGCTCGACTATCCGTCCCCGTGACAAGACAAGGATCAGGTCAGCCTCCTGAGCGGCCCGCAACCTATGCGTTGCCATGATCATCGTCGCACCCTGAGCTGATGCCTGAAGCTCTCTCAGTACCCGTTCCTCCGTAACCGGATCCAGCGCCGAGGTTGGCTCGTCTGCGAGGATCAGGCGCGGTGATCGAATCAGGGCGCGGGCGATCGCAATACGTTGCCTTTCACCGCCCGAGAGCCGTGTGCCGTTTTCACCCAGACGCATCTTCGGAGCGCCGGTGTCACTTTTATCGATACCTGAAAGACCGACCCGCGCCAGAGCGGCAGAGATACGCGCCTTATCTGCCCCCGGCTCCGGGAAGGCGACATTGAATGCGATACTCTGATTGAAGAGACCCGGCGCCTGCGCGACATAGGCCACATCTTTGCGGAAGACGCCCGGAGTGATGCCAGAAAGAGGCTGCTCATTGACAAAGATCAGGCCACTTTCCGGTTCATGGAACTTCATCAGCAGACGAATGAGCGTTGATTTTCCGCATCCCGATGGACCGACCAGAGCCACCCTCTGACCCGGCTCAATCCTTGCACTGATGTTATCGAGAACCTTTCGGCCATTCTCAAAACTGAAGCTGACATTCTCGAAGCGGACCGAAACAGGCGATGGGGGGCTGAGTGTCCGCGTCTCAAATCCCCCAGGCCCCTGCTCCACGGGCTCGTTCAGCAGTTCCTGCAGCCTTTCAATGAAGGCCGCGCCCTGGCCGATATCCCTGAGCCCGTATCCGAGAAGCTCCAGCGGCCGGACGACCTGCAGCATCCAGGCGTTGAGGAGAACGAGGTCACCGGCCGTCATCGTGCCCTGCGCAACACGTCCGGCGGCAAGCCACAGCGCCGCGCCGAGACCGGACGAAAAGACGAGCGCCACCAGCACACCGGTCAGGAGCTTCGCACGGTAGAATCTCTGCCACCTGCCCTGCGTCTGCGAGAGCGCTTCGTCATAGAGCCCTGTCAGCCGCGCTTCGCCGGAGAAGGCCTTGGCTGTTTCGGAATTCATCAGCCCGTCTGCGAGCCCGGCATTGGCCTCGATGCGCGCTGCAGAGACTGCCCGGCTCGCCCGCAGGATCCGCCGCGCGCCATCGGTGAAAACGATGCAATAGCCGGCTGCACAGATCGCAAAGATCCCGAGAAAGGCCATATCAAAGAAATGCAGCATCAGCGCTGCGATGAGCGCAATCTCCACAATGCCCGGCAGCAGCGTGAAGAGACCGTGCTGCAGAATCAGGCGAAAGCCCTGGAGTCCGTTCTCCAGCGTCTGCACGACTGCGCCGGTCGAACGCTTCATCTGCGCCTCGATCGGAAGTGCGAGCGCATGAGCACATGCATCCCGGCTGAGACGACGCACGAGTGACTGCTCGGCTGCGCCAAACAGCGCGCTGCGTCCCTCGCTGACCAGGCGGCCCGACAAGAGCGCAGCGACATAGGCCGCCAGCCAGACAGCCGGGGCAAAGCTCAGTTCATCCGGCAGATTGCCGGTCAGCGCCTCAAGCAGGTATTTGAGGGCGACCGGGGCTGCCGCAGCGAGGCCGGAGGCTGCAAGCGCGCAGGCGACGGCGGCGCCGAGCATCAGGCCTGCGCGCCTGTCGAGAGACTTCAGGAGAACGCCCGCGGCGTCGCGCAGGCGCAGGCTTTGCTGCATCTGGAACTCTTGGCTCGACAGCACCAAACACGTTTCTTCTTAGATTTATAGTGAATCTATTTTAAATAGAAATCAATGGTCTGACCTTTGGATCAGACCTGCAGGCGTCCAAGCGCGTCCTTGCTGACGACACATGGCCTGCCGGAGCCTTGAGCACCCCAGATCTGGGTCAGAGAAATACTGAAAGTGCCTGCCTGGAAGTGTCGGCAGCTATGGGCCGGCGAACCCTTTGAGCCAATTGTGGCTGGCGGTCATCCTCGGCTCCGGGCTCAGGGCCTGGGAGCCGTCACGCATCTCTCTGCGTTTTGCCAAGCAGAAGGTCGAGGATAGCTTCGGCGCGAGGCTTCCCGGTGACAGCGTCAGTCCGACGGTCAAAGATCCCGGTCGAACGAAGAACCGCATAGCCATGTGCCATTGACCACGCGGCGGTTGCCAGCGTTTCGATGTCTGGCTTTTCATCACCCTTGTAGGAGTGCGCGACACCCAACGCAGCGAGGAAGTCCGCATACGCACGGTTCATCTGCTCCAGAAATACCGGGCCTTCCCAGTCAATAAGGTCCTTGCGCCAGATAAGCTCATATCGCCCAGGGAATGCGAGGGCAAAGTCGATCAGGGCAGCGACGAACGCACGCGCCCTGTCTGTGCCCGGATAAGCATCGACACGCTCCAGGTACTGCCCGAACGCAATGGAGGCGAGTTCGGTCAACAGGTGTCTGCGGTCTGAAAAATGATTTGCAGGTGCGGCATGCGACACGCCGGCAGCGCGGGCAACGGCCCGGATCGTCACGCCATCCGGCCCCTCACGGTCAAGGAGCAGAAATCCCTGTTCAATCAGGGTCGTTCTGAGTGACGGCGGGGACACGCTCATTTGGTCAGTCTGACACATATCATTTAATTGACACTGTCAATCAGTGTTGTAAATTGACAGTGTCAATCAACACTTCCCTCCGGAAAACCAAACATGTCTCCCAATCTGATGCTGCAGCGCGTCCTGCTCACCCTGGCGGTTTCGGTGCTTGGGTTGCTGGTCCCCTTTCTGGAGTATAGCCCGTCGCACATATTCAATCCGGACTGGCCAGGGCACGCCAGGCTTCACAATGTCTGGCAAATCATCACGAATTCGACCCTCTCGGCGGCGGCCGCCTATTTCGCGTGGACGCGTACGGATCTGCATGCCGCAGCACGGCTGGGACTCGTTGCGCCGGCTGCGTTTCTACTCTCCTACTTCGCGATGGGCCTCTACGGAGGATCGATGGTCAACAGTGACGGGACCGAGCTGAAGTTCGGCAGTCTCAATGCATCACTGGTCATGATGCTCGCCGTGGCAGCCATCCTCGGCTTTCTGTCTTTCAGGCGTTCAGGTTCCGGCCACCAGCCCGGCTTGCACCGGCATCCCTGACCGGTCCCGGGTCTCCATGACCGCTGATGCGCAAGCTTCGGGAAGTTTCCGCTCTGCCTCAAGGGGCGAGAACCGGCCGGAGAAGATGGCGTTTGTTCTCATGATTGATGCTGAAAACCAGGCGGCACTCGAAGCGAGCGTATCCCGCATACCCGGTGCAATGCTCTACATGGTCGGATCGAAACAGGCTGACGGTTGCGGGCGCATGCAGACGAAGCCTTCGGACAGGCTTGCCCAGATCCTGCCACTGGTCGTCGAGGGCAGTACGAACAAGGAGATCGGCCGGCGCCTCGGGATCTCTCATTACACGGTTCGCAATCATGTCGCGCGGCTGTTGCGGCTGTATGGGGCCAGGAACCGCGCTGAACTTCTGTCCCGGCTCGATTGCAGATCGATCAGGGCCTGAAACGATCCGACATTGCCTGACTGAACCTGTAATTCTGAGGAAACGCCGCGCCATGCTGCAATCTATACTCGCTCCCGTTCCGGTCCTGATTGCATGGACACTGGTCATGTGGCTCTGGATGTATTTCACACGCATTCCTGCGATGCGAAGGGCAGGCATCAGCGCCGCGAGAATGCGAGAGAAGTCGGAGATGGACGTCCTGCCCCGCGCGGTGCGCCAGGTCGCCGACAACCACAATCATCTGCATGAGCAGCCTGTGCTGTTCTACGCCTTGTTGTTTTACATCCATCTCAGTGGCAACGCCGACACAGTGATGATCGTCCTCGCGTGGGGCTATGTGGGACTTCGGGTGGCGCACAGCCTGTATCAGGCGCGGGTCAATTTCATTCCGGTTCGTTTCATCCTCTATGCGCTCGCCACGCTCCTGCTCATGGTCATGACGGTGCGCAGCCTCATCGCTCTGGTGTGAGCCATACCTCAACCCGGTCACAGCTTTACGGCTCTGACGATAGCGCCGATCGTCGACAGCCGGCGCGGGAGCCCTGCGATGGACATCGCCCGGGTCAGATCGCAGATCGTTTGGATCCCGGTGTGGCGCCATAATGCAGATGGGACCGATGGACCGGCAGCGGGCATGAAAAAGACACAGACCCCCACCCTCGATGAGGTGCATCATGCCCGCCTTACGCGAGAGCGCCGAGGCGGGAGGCTGTCGCAGCTGCGCATGGCTGAGCGCGCGCAACCTGCCCGGCTCAGTTGGTGGGCAACAGGAGGCTGAGATCCCCGGCGCAGGATCCGGGCGTCAGCACCCCGCGCAGGTTACGGATCTTTCGACCGGCTACGGATCAAGTCCGCTGTTTCCCTGGCTCGCCCATCGGGGGCACAAGGTCTGCCGCAGCGACCTGAGATGCCGGGCGCCGCGTACATGAGCAAAAGAAGGATTGCCTGTTTCGTGTCTCAGAATAATCCAGCGCCAGCACTGCGCCTGCCATCTTCGCTGAGGGCGCGGCTGGAAGGCTATCAGTTGTCTTCTGATTCAATCGGAGAATCAGACGCGAATGTTTACAGATTGAATGGGGCACCGGGCCGCCCGGAGCTCTTTCTGAAACATGCGATAGGCGATGCGGCCGACGAACTCGCCGGGGAAATGGTGAGGCTTCGCTGGCTAAAGGCATACCTTCCTGTGCCTGAAATCGTCTACTTTGTCCGCGACGAGAATGAAGCCTGGCTGCTGACACGCGCACTTGAAGGTTCATCGGCAGGTGAAGTCCTGCGGTCAGAACCCGCAAGGCGCGAGGAAACAATTGATGCCCTTGCCGCCTGCATGCTCCGTATACATGCCATCCCAGCCGATGAATGCCCATTCAACAGCCAGCTTGCGCTAAGGCTGCACGAGGCACGCCGGAGGATCGATGCCGGGCTTGTCGACACCGATGATTTCGATGACGAACGTCAGGGCTGGACGCCAGAGCAGGTCTGGAACGCAATCCGGGAATACATGCCGCTGAATGCGGAGATGGTTGTTACCCATGGCGACTTCAGCCTCGACAATCTCCTGATCAGGGACGGCAAGGTCAGCGGCTGCATTGACGTCGGCCGTCTCGGCGTTGCCGACCGGTATCAGGACCTCGCGATCATGTGGAACTGTCTGCAGGATTTCGGGCCAGAACTGCAAACGCGGTTCTTGCAGCAGTACGGGCTGGCGCACATCGACCAGAGCCGGCTCAATCTGCATTTATTGCTGGATGAGTTTTTCTGATGGAATCCGTATCGGGCTCTGGCTGATATGCGCCGCGAGATGCGGGCTTCTGACGGGTCGCGCTGAAACACGCATGCCATTTGCGCAAAGCGGCGGTTTCCAGCGCGCCCGCAAGGCCATTCATTCCCACCGAGGTATTGGTACCTTGCCAGGCCTTCCGGAGGAAAATCAGGAGTGTTAAAGTGGAGCGGTCATAGCTTTCCTATGCGCCATCAGATGTCTATGGTGCGCCTCCCAATCGCTGGATTTTTGTGATGAAGGATCTGCAGAAAAGACTGGCTGCCCTTGCTTTGGCAATTCCGCTCCTTGCAGCCGGACCGGCCTCGGCGAAGTCCGACCTTGAGAGGCAGCTCGCGCTTCTTTCCGGTGGTGACGCGTCCGATCCGCAGGCCGGCGCCGGCAGTGCCGATGCGGCGCAGAAATCAGGTTGGGTTCACCCGGAAGTAAAGGCCGGAGAGGAAGCATCCTGTGCGATGAGCTACCGCGACGGCATCAACTCGATCGGGTATATTGGACCGTCCAGAGGCTGGGCCGAGAGCTATTTTTTCGTGAGCGGTCCGTCCATCCCGAAGGTTTCCAAGGCACGCAGTGTGCGCGTCAGGCTGGCCACCGATGGTGATGCTGACCAGACGGTCAGGGCCTTCCATTTCCCGATGAGTACCAACAAGGCGGCCATCCTGTTCAAGC
>CAZXQD010000031.1:0-38501 GCA_964643405.1 uncultured Hyphomonas sp.
ACCCATAGCTCAGCTGGATAGAGTGTTGCCCTCCGAAGGCAAAGGTCAGAGGTTCAAATCCTCTTGGGTGCGCCAATAAAATCAAGGGCTTACGAGAAGTTTCCGTTTTCCCAAAAGGTACGTGGAAGCACGGTGGAAGCACAAACTGAGAAGGCAGGCTTCTACGGCTCCTCCGCTTTTCCGATCGGCCGCTCCGAAACTTCCTCTCCTTTCAGCGAACTGCCATGCCTGCCGGTGTTCCCAGTGAAGTCCGTCAACTTATACGCCACTGTCGAGCAGCACCTTAAACCGATCAATATTCAATCGACGTCCGCTAAGGGACTGCAATGTGGTAGAGGGCAAATAGGGCGGTCATCTGCCATAGGGCAACTCCGGACATTGCAAATCTCGGCTGAACCGGAAGCAGTTGGCCCATTGCGGCCGCTTTTTTGGCGACGGGCGAGCTGCTGAAAGTCGGTCAGTTGCTAGATGACCGGTCTCTGGCAGCTAGCGACAACAAAGCTGGCTAATTGTGGCCGGTGGCGGCCCTCCCATATAGAAAAAGCAACCTATTTGGAGGGCACCACGATGGGGGAAGCTAAGCGCCGCGGTGCGGGCGCGTCGGATCACGCGCGCATCAACGCTCAACTGCAGCAACTAGGAATCGATACGACACAGTTCGGCTTTTTCGATCAGCCGGCGTTTCTCGAAGCAGAGCGCCGCGACGGCGCCTTTCTCGAGCAATATGCCTCGTGGGTGCAGACACGGCCCCGTACGGCCGACTATGATGCGCGCGTTCGCAGGATCGTTCCGCGCCTCGCGGAGCTCTTGGCGGACCTGTTCGAACGCGAAGAGATGCAGCGCAGCTGCGTCCACGTCTCTTCGATGATGCAGCGTATCCTGGATCGCCTCGGCGTCTGGAGCTTTGGCGTGAAGGGTTCGATGATTGCCGTTGTTGCGCGCGAAAATCTGTGGCGCGGGCAAGCAATGCGCGATGTACCTGATTTTCACGGTGCAGAACTGGGTCATGCATGGGTTGTCGCACCGCCGTTCGTGATCGTCGACGGTACGATCCGTCTACAGAACCCGGTTGGAGATCCGATGAACGCCTTTATCCCACCAACTGTTGCCGTCGAGGATGCTCCATTGATCAAGCCGACTCTAGACGACGTCGTGTCTGCCGAATTACAGGCGCTCTACCAGAAGCGCGAAGGCCAGCTCGACAGCAGGCTCCATCATCGGCTCGAGCCGAAGCTCAACGCGTTCGGAAGGACGTTTCCGAGCAGGGAGGTGCGGTTTGGTGATCTGGCGCTCCGTTATGTTCCCGTAGCCGTCCGGATCAGCGATGTCGGGCTTGAAGAGATTAACGCAGCTGGCGAGAAACTGAGGGGCGACGATGTTTGGAACAACCACGTGGCACCAGCCTTCACGGCCGACGTCATTTGAAAAGTTGATGAGATGGGGGACCCGCTGATGGAAGGCAATTTCCTCAACTTGACCGAAGCTGAGCGGGACCAACACATTTACCGTATTATGCGTGAGAGCTTTGTCATTAGCCTCTTCGCCGACCGGACCAATGTGCTTAGCCAGGTCCAAAACTGGAAAGACAAGTTCGAGAACTTCCAGCTCAATCTCGGCGGAAACCTCAACGGCGAGAAGTTCGAGTATGGCTTCCGCAATGACTTCGTCGGCCAGTGCTGGACCCGCGAGAACTTGTCGGAAGCCATGTGGGGCATCTACGCCAACGATCCGAGCGTTCGTTTCCTCCGCATCCGGTCCACGCCGCGCAAGCTGCTGGCAGCACTTGTCGCAGCACATCCGGAAATGCCCCGGGACACATGCTTCATCGGCAAGGTTCAATACAAACGAGAGCGCGATCTGCGGAACTATGCACAAAGCGGCGGCCAGCTCGACCTAAGCCCGCAACGCTTCGCCTCCCATCTGCTGCTCAAAAGACGCGCCTTCAAACATGAGGGTGAAGTTCGCCTGCTCTATTTCGGCGACGCGAGGAGCTATGACGCGCAGGGGCTCTACCGATTCAATGTCGACCCGCACGCAATGATCACCCAGATCATGGCCGATCCAAATAGGAATCGTGCAACCTGGACTGCCGACAAAGCGATCCTGCAACGGGCAACTGGGTTCACCGGCAGCATCAAGCGGTCGAAAATCTACGATCCGCCGGACTGGGCCCCTCCTAGATTTAACAATTGATGATGTTGCGATTGAGCGCCGCGAAACTCGTTATCTCTCCGAACTAGGTCTTCAAGCCGTGTTTGGGCATGCCAGAACTATATCGTCTTCACATAACACGAACTTAGGTATTAGGGACGGGGCGCAGCTTTTCGAGACCGAAGACCTAACCGCATTTAGTCCGAATACGGCCAAGGTGCAGCTACGTTGCGACACCGGCCGGGCGAAACTTGGGTGTCGCGTTTTGGCATGAGAACTGCAGTTGAGCGCAGCGGGAGGGAGTGGCTGGTAGCCCCTTCTACGGCCACCAAGGCTGGTGGGGATTATTGTCCGCTTTTGACCAATCAGCAGTTCAGCGGGAGCGACAGACTTGGGGCGTGATCAGATGTTTTGCGTATGGTGCCCCAATGATCGGCTGGCGGAAATTGGCGCAGAAGCAGTCAGCAGAAAGCGGATTCTCAGCTAGTAAAGTTCGCCCTACTCTGCCGATCAATGACACCGAAAGCGAACTGTCGCGGACAATCGGTCCGCTCCACCTGTACGAAAACGCCCTCGTCCACGAGATGCGAGAGGTGCCCCTTCGCCCCCGTCGCATTAAGTGTCGATTGCACCCCTCCACATCACCCTAGCGCATTCTACGTAAGCGTGTAGGGTGAGAACGATGAAACGAATCTCCTATTCCTACCCCGCGACCGCTTCAGGCTTGTAAAGACTAAGGATACTGCGTGAAGATCCAGTCAGTCGCAAAAGCTCTCCGCAAGCATGGTCTTAAGGCGCCTCAACTTGCAGCCCTGAAACCGGATCGGGCCAATTACAAACTTTGCCTGCTCCAACCCACCGGCGACATCACCTTCGACTCAACCGGAGTACGTCACACGAATGCTGCTGAAGCTGCTCCGCAATTTGCAGGTTTTCTGAATGAGGCGATTGCGCGTGGCGCCGATCTTGCCATCACGCCCGAATATTCAATGCCGTGGGACGTCCTTACGACAGCCTTGAAGGAAGGTAGGAGGCCAAGCGAAGGCAAGCTCTGGGCCTTGGGCTGCGAGAGCATCCGTTTTGAAGATCTGATAGCGTTGCGCGACGATCTAAGTACGATCGCGACATTTATCTTTGACAATGTCTCCGCATCCCCAGGTGCCTTTCTCGATCCGCTTGCCTACGTGTTCTGGGCACCACCCAAACGGGGCAAAACTGCAAAGCTCGTCGTCTTGGTACAGTTCAAGACGGAACCGATGAGTGATCCGCAGAACTTCGAAGTCAATCATTTGCAGCTTGGCCAAGCCATTTATCAATTCGGGGACGCCAAGAGCGTCACCTTGACCTCGTTTATCTGTTCAGATGTCCTCAAGTTCGATGACAGCGTCGCCGCAGCTGTTCATGATCGCGGCCTCATCCTTCATATCCAACTCAATCCCAATCCACGCCACACCCTGTTCAGGGCATACCGTGACAAGCTGCTCGGCATGAACGGCGACGCCACCGAGCTAATCTGCCTAAATTGGGCGAGCGGCGTTTCCATGTCGGCGGGCAGCAATCCTGTGGAGTGGAATACGCCTTCCAACTCCGCTTGGTATCTGAAGCCCGAACAGTTCAATCGCGACGATGCTGTGCTGGAGGCCAACCATCAAAACGGGCTCTACTATACCTACGCCCGCGGACATCGCCTGCACGCGCTCTTCTTCAATTACGCGCCAGCGCTATTTGAATTGGAGGCCACTAAAGTCGCACACATTGGTCAGACGGCGATCGCTAAGCGCACCGGACCCAATTTGAAGGCAAGACTCATATGGAATGGCGCCGCTTGGGAGCTTGCCGACGCGGCCGATGATGGATTTGGCGGAGTAGTTGCCCAAGCAGGTGCCGCGCAAACCCAGCTCCAAGCCTTATCCACGACCAATCCGGTTTGGACTGAGCGTTTGCTCGCCTTGACCGCTGGCAGCATAGGACACACTGAGGATTGGCATTGCGTCAAGCAATTGGATTCCTGCGCGATCGATCAAAACGAATTCATCCGGCGGATGACTTTTTGTCAGGATACTGATCAAACGGCGGTCTCGTTTAGATCGCATCGGCTAAAGCTGTGTGGGCATCTTGTTACAACCGTGCAGACCACAACGCTGCCGCCCGCGCTTGCCGATCTCAGCGCGGGTTTCGAATTGAAATGGCGCCCCGACCACCCGCATCAGAACGCATTCGCTGCCGGTGGTGACGCGGCCACCGTCATTTACATGGGCGAGACGGCCACCGATGCGGACATGCGCAAAACCCGTGATCGGTTGAGCGAATTTCTGCGCCGTTCGATCCCCGACCCGCAAAAGGCGCTCCAGTCACGCCAGCGCCTGACGATCTGGTATCGCGATGGACTGGGCCAATTGCAGATCTTCGAACCGCATACAATGACAACCATCGATGATCCAAAGACTTCTTCACCGCTCGACTTTGCGAGGGAAAAGTGATGCTTACCATATCTGAACTACACGATCGAATCGGCGGCGAATTTCCTGACGTCGAACGGGTCTCCGACACTGCCGTGCGCTTTTCGCGCGTGCTCGGAAAGAGAGCATATGCCGTTTGCTACGTAGATGTGATGCGCGAACTGCCCTCCACGGTGGAGGCCCTGACGGAATATCAAGACCGCGTTATCGGACGCTATTACTTCGAAGGGCATCGAAGTCTGCAGTGGAGTAATTATCTCTACTTCCTGCAGCCCGAAGAGCTGCTCGACAGTCCGGTCACTTTGAACGCCAAGCAGCTGATCGAGGCCGATCGTACTTATGCCCGCAAATTCGTCCTTGGCGAAGACGAGCTCGAAGAGGTGCTCAAACCGCCTTTGATCGAAGCGCCGCAAACTGGCGGCCAGACCAATGTGATGGCGACGTGGACACGTAGACTGATCCAGCCTGGTCTTTACGATGCCGTGTTCAAAGACATCGATATGCCCAAACGTCTGGCGCTCATCGAACGCCCAGGCGTTGGTCAATCTCCCCCTACGGGCGAAGGACCATTATTGATCGGGCCGTCGAAGCCGCCGCCCTTCATCAAGGGGTTCAAGATAAGAAAATATCGCAACTATCCTGCACGAAAGGAATATGATTTCGGCAAAGTGAACCTTATCTTCGGCCCGAATGCCGTCGGTAAGACCTCGCTGCTTGAAGCCATCGAACTTTATTATTGCGGTCGCAACAATCGTAATCCCGGCGCGGGTGGCGACTATTCATTTCGGGCGGAACTTGCGGATGGGTCGGTTGATCTGGCGACCCACGCTCGCCGGCAACAGTTTTTCCGCGATCGCAATCTCGCCTGGTACGGGCAACCGGAGCTGAAGAAAAACACACTCTATCGCAGTTTCTCGCTGTTCAACTTTCTCGACACGGACGCCGCGGTTTCCATCACCGAGTCCACCGCCGATCTCGAGGACAATCTCTCGCGCCTTTTAGTGGGGCCTGATGCAGCAAAGATCTGGCGCAATATAGAACGATTGAGTGAAGCACTGGCTACGCGCGTGCGTGAAATAACGACGCGCTACAATGAAAACCGCGCGCAACGTGATCGCATCGCTGCGCAATTGGAAGCCGAACAAAAGCTTCCTCAAGAATCTGCCGCCATTAAGACCCGCCTCGACGCCATGTTGCGCAAACTTAAGTGGCATTACCCACCAACGTCCGACGCGGAAGACGAAGCCGCAACATTGGCCTCGGCGCTGTTGGAGTACGCCTCCCTGCTTGAACAGGCCGGGAGTCTCGCCTGGGTTCCCTCACCCACGACCCTCAATGGGCTCAACGCCTACTGCACAAACACGCAGTCGGCGCTGGAGAGTGCTGAAACTTTGACCAAGCAGTGGGCAACGCTGGAGGCCGAGCGCACCAAAAGCGAGAACGAGTTTAACACGCTAACAAGGGCGCTTGAACAGGCGCGGGAAGCCCGCCTTTTGATCGAAGCCAATGTCCCTACCCGCCACATCGAGGCCGGTCGGCATCGTGAGGACGAGGCGCGCATAGCCACGCAATTGGCTGGGACTGAAGCGATACAAAAGGAAACGCTCCAAGAGCATTTTGATCTTACGCTTAAAGCAGCGCGCCTCAACGCGGCCGCGGCGCGCGATGCTGCCAAACAGATGCTGCAACAAAACCGCAAGCTCTTGAAGGACTTCACCACACTGCGTGCCAAGTCCGTCAACTTGGCCCAGCAACTCCGCGCCATTGCTGACGAGATGTTGCAAAACGCGGGCGATCCAAATGAATGCCCGCTTTGCCACGCCACCTATCCGGCGGGCGAGTTGGCAAACCACATTCACGCTGGCCTTGATGACAACCTCGAGTCGACTGCCCAAGCGCTGCATCAACAGGTTCGCATCGCCGAAGAGGCGCTTGAGCGGGCGAGCTTGCTGATGGATCAGGTCGAGCTAATCAGCACTTTTGTCGCCCGCGCTGACGGTCCTAGTGACATTACTATCAACGAGGCGTTCAAACTTCTGGATGAGCGGCGTAGCGGCCAAAAGAGGATCGCTAGCTCGCTCGCCAACGTCGAGGCCGAGTTGCGAGAATTGGCTGGGCGCAATCTCTCTTACAGGCGGTTCGATACCATCATCGCCCAGCTGGAACGCTTGGGTCACCCCTTGAACGAACACACGCTTCAGGGCACTAGTGCGTTGGTGGAAAAACTGACCACGACAATTCACTCCTGTCAGGATCACCTCCAGGCTCTCGATCAGGAAATTCAAACCTTCCAGAGCCAATTCGCACTCCATTTGCGCGCGACTGCGGTCATCGTTCAAGACGCGTACACGCTCATTGGCCGAGAGAAAGAACGCCTCACCACAACACAGACCTTGCTTTCTAGGCTCGCTATGTTCGCAGCTAACTTCCCGTGGCCACAGCGCTCTCCGCTTGCGAACTTAGTGGTTTCGGCCCGCTCAGTGCGCTCCGTGGCGGCTGAACTGCAAACCGTGCTCGAGCGCGAACGGCAAAGACAGGTGTCCGTATCTGAAGCGGTCGAGCATAAAGAGCAATTGGATAAGCGGCTTGCCCAACTCGAACCTGTCAAAGACCGCCTTATCGCCGCGCGCGACACGCTGGCGGACCTCAAGGAGAAGAACTCTTTGACTGACGCCATGGCGGTGGCGCTCAGTGATAATCGCGCGGCGATCGAAGCTATTTTTGCCCGTATCCATGCGCCGCCAGAGTTTGATCGCCTCGGATCGCGCACGGATACGCTCATCCGCAAGAACGGCCAAGAAGCGCAGCTCAAGGAAATCAGCACCGGTCAACGAGCGGCCTATGCACTTTCGATTTTCCTGGCACGCAACAATCAAGCCCAATCAGCGCCACCGGTGATCCTGATCGATGATCCAATCGCACACGTCGACGACTTCAATGCGCTCTCATTTCTCGATTATCTGCGCACGCTCGCCATCGAAAGAGACCGGCAAATATTCTTCGCTACCGCGAACGATAAGATAGCAGCGCTGTTTGAGCGGAAGTTCGATTTTCTTGAAGACGACTTCCGGCGGTTCAACTTGTCGCGCGAAGCCGCTTGAGGTGACCCACGAGGTGGTTACGACCCCTTCGAGTCGGTAGTCTTGGTGGCTTGGAGCGCCACGACCCGAGTGTAAGACACGATCAAATGCGGAGAGTCGCATGGTCAGATCCTCCCCCGAAGCCCATGACATCGGTTCAAGGGCGCACTCTGGCGAGCATCCACGTTGTTTGAGGACAATGGCCAGTATCGTATTGCACGTTATTTTGTTTTAAGCCGCTTATCAGCGGCCCTCCTGAGGCATCCGTTTGCGAAACTCTTTGCGTATTGGGCATCATCTTCCTGAACCATTTGACTGCGGTCGCACTATTGCTGACCTTTTCGGCTCCGTGATGAGCGAAACTCGCTCCAAAGGTCGTACCCATCTCGCTCCAAGAACAAACTCATGAATAACCCTTCTATTCGCTACCAAGACATTCGGCCCTATGCTGGATCGCAAAATACTGGATTTGAAGAGCTGGTCAGCCAGCTTGCCTATTTGGAGACACGTCCAGCTGACAGCCGCTTTTTCCGAAAGGGCGCTGGTGCAGACGGTGGATTGGAATGCTTCGTCCGTTCGTCGAGCGGAAAGGAAAAGGGGTGGCAGGCGAAATACGTCTTCGGCTGGGATGCTAGCCTGCAGGCCCAGCTAAACACGTCAATCAAACGCGCCCTAGAAAGACATCCCGACCTCGATCATTACATCGTTTGTCTGCCCTTCGATCCTTCGGATGGACGAAAGACTGGACAGAAAAGCGCGCTTCAGAAGGCCAAGGAGTGGCTAGAAGGCTGGGAACAAAATTCCGAGGTCATTGCGCGCGCGATGAGGATTGAGTTCTGGTTTGCCGCAGACCTAACACGGCTCCTCACCGCGAGCGTCGATCAGGCCGGGCGGATTCATTATTGGTTCGGGCAACACATGTTGTCCCCCGATTGGTTCCAACAGCAATTTGATCAAGCGCGTGCATCGCTCGGAAGCCGTTATACGCCCGAAACCCACATCGACTTGCCTGAACGCAGGTGCCTTATGGCGATGGCGAGAGAAGGACAGATTGGCCGCGACTTTCGACAAGCCAAATTACGGTTCACCGAGTACGCCCAGAAGCTCGAACGCGAGTGCCGGAAACTTGACCCGACGTCTGCGGCTTTGATTGAGCTTCGAGCTGCGCTCGTCACAACAGAACAACGGTTCAGCACCGCACCGGTCGGACCTGACGAAGCCTACGCCATCGAATTGCTCCGCGGTCAGCTGCTCGCAGTGTCGACTGGAGTTTCTGACGTGATGCAATCAATGCAGGACGCTCCAGGAGAAGAGCGCACGCCCGGCGCCTTGGAGGAAACACTTCGCGCCCTCTTCCGTGTCCAGAGGGATATCTACGACATGGTTCGATCTTTTGATGACCGGAGATGGAAGTTTGTGGATACGAAGGCGTTGCTCGTCCACGGTCCCGCCGGTATCGGAAAGTCACATCTGCTGGCAGATGTCGTCGACGCGCTGACCCAGCACGACAATCCCTCACTTCTGCTGATCGGCGGCCAACTGCAGGAAGGCGATCTCTGGCGCCAGATTCTCACGAACTTGGACGTACCAGCCAGTATACCTGTGGACACATTTCTTTGTGCCTTGGACGCAGCTGCCCAAACAAAGCGGATGCGTGCCCTTTTGTGTGTTGATGCCATCAACGAAAACAACGGTGTCAGCTTCTGGCCCAAGCGGCTGGCGGCGTTCCTTAAGAAAGCAGCTCGCTTTCGCCACATCGCAATCATCCTCACTTGCCGCTCCACCTACCGGGACAGCATCATTCCGCACGACATTCCAGACGGAGAACTGGCTGAGCTCGAACTGGACGGGTTCGCGGCAGACGGAGGGGCGGCAGCCAATGCGTATCTGGATATCAGAGGGATCGTCCGGCCTGGCGCGCCCAACCTTGCTCCTGAATTCAATAACCCTCTGATCCTCAAGACGCTGTGCGACAACCTTGAAAAGCGAGGTGAAAAGGTCTTTCCGAAAGGCACCTCTGGCCTGACACGGATATTTGACCTTTACCGCAAAGCAGCAATCGAGAAGGTCAATTCTCGACTCGGGCTCGATCCTCGCAGAAAGATCGTAGAAACCGCCCTTGAAGCTTTCGTCGATAAGCTCTTCGAGACCCAGGTCGACCGCCTCCCATATGTCCATGCGGCCAGCCTGTTCGACGAGCATCATGATAGTAGTGGGCGTCTTCAAGCGAGCCTTCTCAACGAGCTTATAAGTGAAGGAGTACTCACTGCCGCGCCCTCCGGAGATTCCGAGACAGGTGACCAGGATGAGGTTCACTTCACCTTCGAACGGTTCGGCGATCTGGCAATTGCTGCACGAGTACTTGACCTTGAAGACGCATCGAACGGCCTTGCAAGGGCGATAATGCCCGGCGGGGCCATTCACAGATTGCTGTCGGGTCCGCAGAGAGAACGCCGCGCCGGCCTGATCGAAGCGCTGGCGATCATGCTTCCCGAACGTGCGCGTGTCGAGGTGCTCGACATACTGGCTGAGGAAGAGATCAATTACGTCGTGGCCAGCGGCTTCATAACCAGCCTGACCATGCGTGCACCGGGAGCATTTACGCCGCGCACCTTAGAGCTCGCAAAGAGCTATTCCAGCGGCGACGAGCTTTGGGATTGGCTTGTGGCGATATCAACTGAACCTGAAAATTCCTTCAATGCCTTCCATCTGCACGATCAGCTCATTGACCTTCCGATGCCTGAACGAGACCGTAAATGGTCCTTATATCTGGCGCGTGCAGGCGAAGGCGAAAGTAATGCACTTCACACTTTGATTGATTGGGCGATTTCGAACGGTCACCGGTCTATGGAAGAGGATCGCGCCGAACTCGCCGGGATTACCTTGACCTGGTTTCTGGCGGCCTCGCACAGAGCCGTGCGCGACCGGGCGACAAAGGCCCTAAGCGCCCTGATCGCCCCTCGGCTGAATGTCGGGGTGCGCTTGCTTAAGCGCTTTAAGACGATCAATGATCCGTATATCGCTGAGCGGTTGCACGCGGCGCTTTACGGCGCAGCGCTTCAGCGCTTGGATGTGGCAGGACTCGCCCGCCTTTGCGAGGAGGTTTATGTTCACGTTTTCAGCAGTGGAGCACCTCCGCTCAATGCGCTACTCCGCGATCATGCCTGCGGCCTACTCCTGCTTGGAGACGCACTCGGGATTCTGCCGGACCGTATCAAGCCGGAGGATTTTACGCCGCCCTATTCCAGCCCATGGCCGCTCGAACCGTTGCCGGCCTCAACTCTCGAAACTTATGTTCAACGCTACAGCGCTGACTATACCGGTCCCGACGACATCGTCCGATCAACATCCGGTGACGGCGATTTCGGCCACTACATCATCGATCCCTGGACATACCGGTTTAGCCAGGAACCAATCGGAGCCGCTCATCTTCCGGATATGCAGGAATGCTACCAAACCTGGCTGGGCCGATTTGAACTTCAGGCCAATGACAAAGCCCGCCGTGCCTATGAAGATCTGCTTGAAATAGCAAAGCGGCTTGAGGGAAGTCCGGCACACGAGGATAAAGAGAACGACGCTGCATTCGACGCCGCAGAAGGCGAGTTCAAATCGACAGTCGATCCAGATTGCTGGGCTGAGTATGTGACTCACGCCAGAAACTTTTTGAGGCATTGGTTGTTCGGAGGACGCGAACCGCCGCGGACCGCAGTAAGATTTCATTCGCCCACTGCACGTGACTGGGTTTGCAAAAGAGCTCACGACCTCGGCTGGACCCACGACCTGTTTGGCACCTTCGATCGGGATGTTGGAGGCGACCGGCATTCGCACCGGGTCGAGCGGATTGGTAAGAAGTATCAGTGGATCGCATTTCAGGAACTCGCGGCCCGCATGTCCGACAATCTCTCATATATCGACAGAGCCGATGGTAATTGGAGCGATGTTCCGGGCGTTTATTCTGGTGCCCGAGAGACGAGGCTGCGAAACATTGACCCGAGCATGCTGCGCCCATCCACTTTTTACCAGGCCTGGGGGCAATGGCCGCAGACCTGGTGGACCCCAGTCAATATCGACATGGATCACATCCCCCCGGAAGACCGGCTTATTTGGCTGGACGCAGACGTTGATGTTCTGAATCACAGCGGGCTTATAGAAGTCACCGATCCGCGCGGACGCAAATGGCTTGTTCTCAATACATTCAAGCGCTGGTCCCAGTACCAGCCCCGAGACGGCTCGCAGAGTTTGGAGCGGCAAGTCCATTATAACGTTCAGTGTACGGTGAGCAAAAAAGCCGACCTTAGCAAAGCTCTCAGGGTCATAGAAAAAGCTCGGCATACAGAGGATTTCTGCGAGTTTGAGTATGATGGGCGTGCTTATATTGGCGAACATCCTTGGGCCCCATACAATCTTGCGTTGGGAGATTGGATCCGGCCAACGAAATGGAACGGGCTGACACATCCGCTCCGGCCGACATGTGGGCAATACCTGCAGGAGACCGGCGGGTATGACTATTCAGTCGACGAAACGATTTCCATCGCCCTGCCACCGCGTTGGTTGATCGAGGCGCTAAACCTCAGGCTGTCTGGCGGCGCCAGTCTCGATTTCGTGAATTCGGATGGTGAGACAATCATCTTCGACGCGTCGGTCAGATATGACGGGCCATCGGCTCTGCTAGTAGACCGCCAAGCGTTTTTGTCGGCAATGGACGCCCTGAAGCTCGCGCCTGTTTGGATCGTTCAGTCTGAAAAGAGCGCCTATGGTGGCCCAGCATTTGGCCAGGGGTTTGGGGGCCGAGTGTCGACGTTCGGGGTATATACAGCGCAGGCTGACGAGTTGACCGGCAATGTCCGAACGGAAAAGCATGCGCCCTCACGCAGGCAACTAGAAGACCTTTACAAATAAGCCCGAACTCTCATTAAGGCGTCTCATCGGACTCAGCGCTGGCGAGGATATGAAGATACTGAAACTCTCCGCGCAGAGGCGAGCGCGCTAACCGTAAGGCGACCTGCTCAAGCGAGCACAACCCAAGGATAAACATTTTCTCCCTCTGATGGCACGCTTCCTGCATGGCCCTGTCCCGTCAGCAAAGGGAGCACGCCATGGCCGAGCCGGGTTCGCTTATGGATGCAAGCTGCATCCGCTTCGATGCCGCCAGCGAGCTGATCGCGCAGCGCGATCCCGCTATCACGCGCCTTGCGGCGCTTGACCTCCTCGTCCGCGCCGTCTGGAATGGCGACTTCGAGCCGCCTCCGCTGTCATTGCACTGGCCTACCCCTGCACAGCACGAAGCCCGCGCTCATCCTGACGCATGGATGTTCGTGCCGATCTCGGTGCCCCGTGTCCTGCTGACCAAGGAACAGGCTGCGCTCTCGATCCGCCCCGTGGAGCTTTACAAGGCGGGACGCGATACAATCATCAATGTCATGTACTGCAACGGCCATCTGCCGGGCGACGCTGAAGGCTGGCACGCCTTGCTGGACTGGAAGGTCGAAGAGCCTGCGCGGAGACAGGCAGAAGCACTCTCGGCGCTCGCCCGGATTCCGGTGTCCGCCTACACCGCCGAGGCCCGCGACTATCTCGGCAGCCTGATAATTCCCCGGGCAAAGCTGCAAGCCTGGCTCGATAGCTGCTCAGCGAATTTTCACGGTCTTTTTGTCCCTGCGGAACGGGCAGCCCCTGCCCCGCCCGACGCGGCCAATGACACGGGCGAAGCGGCCACTGGCCATCGGCGCGGCCGCCCCGTGCTCGCGGCCTGGCCGAGGATCGAGGCGGCCGCCCACCAGATCAACCAGGAACATCCGGATCTGCCGCGCAAGGTCCTTGCCGGACAACTGCATGAGCTTGCCTTGAGCGAGTTTGACGAAGACGACGTCCCCAACGAGGCGACCATCCTGCGCCGGCTTGGAAGCATTCTTGGGGAAGCGAGCCCTTCTTCTCAGAACGAGGCCTGACACGGCGCCCTCCTGCGCGCAGCGCAATTCTGCTGCAGCTGCGCCAAATCTGCGGGACCTCTCTGGGCTCTGCCGGAATAAGACGAAATCATTCCTCTTTTTCGCCCGCGCGCGCCGTGCTGGCCTTGGCTCACGCACACTGAGGAGGAAAGGCCTTGACCAAGCACAATCATGATTTTCCGCCGCTCGATGAGATCCTGAAGGACAATCCCGGCTGGCTCGATGAAGCGATCGACACCCCGGCTGTCTCCAGACTCACAGGTGTTCCGATCTGTACCCTTACGACCTGGCGCTGCCGGGGCGGCGGGCCGCGCTTCCTGAAATTCGGCAAGACGGTGCGCTACCGCCGCCGCGCCGTTCTCAGCTGGATGGCCGAGTGTGAAGCACCGTACACGGACCGCGATGGGGTGATCCATGGCTGAACCGACCCAGCCCCTTTCGATCCGCCTCGCCACCAGCGACATCGACCATCTCGCTGAACGCGCCCGGCGCATCTCCGGGACACCGACCGGTGTCGCCCGCGAACTCATCCGCTCGGGTCTCTCGGACGGCGACCCGTTCACCCAGGCCGAGCGGCTGCTGAAGATCGAACGACGGCTCGCGTCACTCGCGCAGGACGTGCAGGTCATCTCAAAGTCCTGTGATCAGACAACAGATAGTCTCGGCCGCCTCGAATCAATGTTCGACGCGCTGCTGCGCGCGCTCGGCGGCGAGCCTCCGGAGGGTCCGTCCCATGCCTAAACTGAAACACATCCTCGGCACCCTGACTTTTGCAGTCGCTGGTCTCACCTGGATTTATCATTGGCAGGCTTTCGAACGCTCTCCGCCTGTCTTTGAGGCTGATGGCCAGGGCTACTACGTTCAGCCAGAAGATCTTGCGACCTGCACAAAGGTTGGGGCCTATGCACAGCTTCAGGCCCCGGGCGCCGATGCGAAGTTCCAGCGCTGCGAAGACTGGTTTCGCGAGATTGGCGTCTGGGAAGACGTCCTTCAGCGCTGGCAGGTGCTGGCGGGCGGATCGGCCCTGACCCTGATACTGGCGGCCGGACTTGTGCTGGCTGTATGGTTCGAACGCCCGCCGCCGAAGATCGTGCGCGGCCCGCAGCGTCTCACCGGCCGGAAGGCACGCAGCGCCATCCGGAAGGTCAGCCAAGGCGAAGCCCGCCAGACCGGTGGGGGCATCGCCTTCCCGCCGGGCATCGCAATGAGCCGCGACCGGGAATCCCGCCACATGCTGATCACCGGCGCGGTGGGGTCTGGCAAGACCCAGACGATCCAGCATCTCATTCTCGAAGCGATGCGGTTCGGCGACAAGATGCTCGTGCTCGACACCAAGGGCGACATGACCGAACGCCTGCCCGGCGAGATCACCCTCATCGCGCCGCAGGATGCCCGGTCCGCGATCTGGGACATTGCTGCCGACTGCACGACCCGGCAGGATGCGCGCGAACTCGCCGCCCGGCTCATTCCGAAGAGCAGCGACCCGATGTGGGCAGAAGGCGCCCGCGAACTTCTGGTCGCGTGCATTGTCAGCCTGCAGATAGAGCGGCCGGGCAACTGGACCTGGAGCGACCTGCATGCACGCGCCATTCTGGCACCCGCCGAGCTCGTCGTCCTGGCGAACACCTGCCATCCGGCAGCCGCCCAGATTCTCGGCGACGCGGCAAACCGCACGGCGATGTCTATCCTGACGACATTCAAGGCGCACATCCAGGTGCTCGAAGCGATGGCCGATGCCTGGGCGACTGGCAGTTCGAGCACGTTCAGCATCGCGTCCTGGCTTTGCGCCGCCCACGCCCCTGCGCCGGTCATCCTGCAGCGCGACGGCCGCTACCCCCAGCTCACCAATGCCTGGATCGGCGGCCTCGTCAGTCTCCTGTCGGCGCATGTCTGCAGCCCAGCCTTTCGCGAGAGCAGCACGCGCCGGATCTGGCTCTTCCTTGACGAGTTTCCGCAACTGGAGGCGATGGACGACCTGGCTTCGCTCCTCGATCTTGGGCGTTCGAAGGGCGTCTGCGTAGTGCTGGCGGCGCAGGACACCTCCCAGATCCGCATCAACTATGGCCGCGACCGGACCAGCGCCTGGCTGTCGATGATCGGCACGCATGTCATTGGACGGATGAACCCCGGCGAAGGCGCTGAAGACATGAGCCGGGCGATCGGCCTGCAGGAAATCGAACGCGTCTCCCGTACCGAAAACGTGTCAGGCGGAACGCACTCGGTCTCGCGAACGCCACAGCGATCGGTCAGGCCGGTGGTCACGCCCAGCGAGCTCTCCTCGCGCCTTGGCCGGAAAGGCAATAAAGTGCGCATCTTGGTGATGGGCTTCGGGGAGAACGTGTTCGAGGTCGATCTTCCGATCGTGTCCCTGCCTAAACAGCGGGAAGCGAACGTCCCTGCCCCGTGGACACAGGCCAGCCCGCCTGCCCCGCTGCGCCAGAAACTTCCCTCGCCAATCGACCCGGAAAGTCCGGCCGGGACTTCCAAGCCGCGCCTCCTGACACCCGATGATCTCGTCCGCATCCGGAAGCCGAAGCCCGGCGACCCGGGCGCCTGATGGTCGCCTCGATTTCGGCGCGCAAGTCGGTCGCCGCTGCGGTGAGCTATTACAAGCACATGGCGTTGGACGAGTATTACACCGGCAGGGGCGGGCAGCAGCCCGAGGCGGAAGCCGACGGCGAATGGGCCGGGCGCGGCGCCGAACGCCTCGCGCTCGAAGGCCCGGTCTCGAAGGCGCACTTCGAAGCGATGCTCAGCGGCCGGGACCCGAAAACCGGCGATCGTCTTACCCAACCCGGCAAATCTCATGCGCCGGGCTGGGACATGACCTTCTCGGCGCCCAAGTCGGTCTCGGTGATGTGGGCGCTCGCGCCGGAGGCTGACCGCAAGGCCATCGAAGCGGCGCATCGCAGTGCCGTGCACGCCGCCACAACCCATCTGGAGGACAATCACGCGTTCACCCGGCGCGGCAAGGGCGGCGCGATCCGCGAGCCGGTCGCCGGGCTGACCATCGCCCGGTTCCACCATCACACCAGCCGGGACCTAGATCCCCAGCTTCACACCCATGCCTTCATCTTCAATTCCGCGCCGCGCCGGGACGGCAGCTGGGGCAGCCTTGTCAGCCGCGACCTCTACAAGGCCCAGAAGGACGCAGGCGCTGTCTACCGCGCCCACCTCGCCCATGAACTCGAACGCGGCGGCCATGCCATCAACCGCTACGGCACGACCTTCCGCCTGACCGCTATCCCCCGAGACATTGAACGTGCCTTCTCCAAGCGCCGCCAGGCGATCGAGCAGGCCGCAGACACCTATGGCTACAGCAGCCCTAAAGGCATGGAACAGGCCGCCCTGCGCACACGTCAGGCCAAGCGCCCGGCCCAGCGTTCCGCCCTGTTCGAAGCCTGGAAGCAGGAGGCCCGCGCGCTCGGATTTGATCTGGGCACGGCGCGACTTCGGGCCGCCCGCGCGCCGGTCCAGGGGCAAGCCGTCAATGCGGCGCCGCGCACTCCGGCTGCGCCCTCCCCCGCCCAGCGCCTTGCTTCAGTCCAGCGCCTGCTGAACACCATCGCGCAGAATGCGCAGACCTCTTCTGCCATGCAGGGCATGCGGGCAAACCTGCGCCAGAAGGAAACGGACCGGCGCAAGAGACAAGAGCATGAGCGAGATCGATAAAGCTTTTCGCACGGAGGCTAGCCATTCCTAGCCGTTGATGGCCAGGACAATAGCCAAAGGAGACTATCTTCGGACTGATCGTTCACTGATCGCTCACATCCTTCCCTTGTCAGCCGTGAGGGAGCACAGGCCTGCCTCTCACTCCCAATCAAGCTGTTCAGCTCTCAGATCATGCATCTGGGCTTCGCGCTCGTAATCATCGGCGATGCGTTCGAGCAGTGCGGCCATCCTGGGCCACTCAAGCTCAACGGCTTGCGCATAGGATCTAAAGCGCTCCACTTCGCTGCGCTCCAAGTCACCGCCATCCCGTACACCCCTAGTGGTAACGCCTCGGCGGTTATAGAGGCCAATGGCGAACCCGCTTTCGACATCAGAGTTTCTCATGGTCTCGATCAGGTCACGGACGGCTCTCTGTGGCCATGACCCATCGGGATCGGGCGCAGAAGCGGACAGCACTTCACCGATCTTCTGATTGACAATCCCTTCCCGGCCGGCCTCAACAGCCAGAAGGCGTGCGCGGCGCACCCAGCTGGAAAGCGCCTCGAAATCGATCCGTCCCTCATCGTCGCTGCCCGGCACTCTGTCCCAAAGCCGAAGCAGCGTGTACGCTTGCAAGCCGATATTCTCGGCATCTTCAGGATCGCCAGACGGTTCCTCTACGACGCCGCTCTCTTCGCTGGGCCTGTATATCCTCTTCATGATGTCGATGAAGAACTCCGGGCGCGTGGCCAACGCCCTGAGCAACACGATGGGCTGCCGTTTGGAGTATTCGAGCACACGAAGATAGGCCCATTCGATTTGTATCAATGCCCATTCGTCAGTATCCTGACGACCGTCGAGGCATTTCAGGATCTCGACAACGTAATGCTGGAACATGACGGCGTCATTGCCTGCAGCCTTGCGGGAAGCCGCTGAGTCTCCCGGGGCCTGCTTCAGGGTGTCGATGAGCAACTGTGTCGGCAACCCCAGTTGCAGGTGTTGGCCGAGAAGGTGAATTGCGTGGTGTGCACGCTGCACTGCATTCAGCTTCGTGGCAGCAAAAGCGATATCGTCTGCGCTGCCTTCAATCCAGAGTACCGGAATGTCGCGCCAGTACTGTTCGTCGATATCTGGCCCAAGCGATTCAGCGAGGCGCCAGCTCCACCTCTGTTGGGGAAGCGCCTTGAGCAACGTGAGTACTGAAGCGCGCCCCCACGCTTCCGCATTCGCACGCAATACCAGAGCCTGCGCCCAGGACTGCCCTCTTTCACGCACGCTAGCGCTGACAAGTCCATAAGCGAGATCGTGAAGTCGTGGGCCTGGTTGTCTCAGCGCCCTCTCGATGATCATCTCCTGATCATCATCCGGAATCCCCGTCTGCCGAAGCGCTTCACCGATGTAGCCGGGTTCGCCCGTCTGCCCTGCAAGCGCAAACACAGTGCCCAGGCCACCTGTCTGATACAGCTCCAGAACAACGCGCTGGCGCTCCTTCAGGAGCTCTTTACGCGCTTCTGTCCAGCCGGCGTTGCGCAGTTTCGGCAATTGCGCGTCGCTTCGAAACAGCCAGGCATGCCGCGCCACAGGATCAACAGGGGCCAGGGAATCATAGATCTCTTCAAGCGCGTCCAGTTCCGCGGGTTCCATGGCCCAGCCTGCATCCTGATAGGAGCGATGCCGCGAGATCAGGGACCTGAGCTGCGTCCTCACGCTGTCCTGCCGGTCAGACATCCTCAGCCTTGGCGCAATTTCTCGAAGCCTGGCAATCGCAGCACTCGGATCGGGACCAAGATCTGGAATCCGGTCGATCAGCTCACACCACCGATCCGCATCTTCGCCTGCATCCTCGATCACGCGGGCGGACGCATCCTTTGCAGCTGTCCAGATCATCCGACGGGTAACCGGCTCTGTCTGCCATTCGGAGTAATCAAGCCATCTGGGCGAAGGTGAAGGCGAGACGGAATCGTGGTCCTTCGGAAGGATCTGAAGGATAAGCCTCCAGGCTGCCGCCGGGTGCTTGACCCGAAGGCTGTCTATAACTTTCAGTCGCTCACGGTAGGTCGCGAAAGTCTGCGGCGACCAGGACAGGAAGATTGATCTTAGACTGTTGCCAGGCCGGTTCCCTGATCGGCCGCCCGGATCAATCTCGTCGAGGCGGGCCAGGAGGTGTGCAACCCGGCTGATGTACTTCGGCGACCAGGCAAGGGTTTCCATCGCCCAGAGAAGGTCTGACAGCTTCTCACTTCCAAACAGCGGGTCTTCGTCAACGCCAAACAGGGCGAGGATCGGAGGGTTGTTGCGCGACAGGCTTTCGTCCAGCATGTTCAGGAACATCTCTGGAGCTGCCTCGGCAAGAAGGCGAAAGTCGTTTGCGAGGGACCACCATCGTTCTTCGGTCGCATCCTTGAGCAAGCTCCGCACGATCGTCCGCGCCCGGCGCTCGCCATCAGGAGATGTCGTCACGCGATCGGCGAACCGTGCGAGCAGAACAAGGGTTTCCCCGAGCCCGCGACGCAGCGCTGGCGAATGAGCGGGCAGCTTTCCGTCGATCCCGGCCATCCAGCGTTCATCGGGTTCCATCTCGAACCTAGGATCGGTGGCCCCCAGAACGTCGACCACAGCGGACAGGAAGGTATCGAGATCGCTGGCAGTCAGATATCGCGCAAGCAGGAACCACGCATCCCGACGGGAGGCGATCTTCCACGTTTCCCCGATCTTGCGCAAAGGACTGTCGAGGGCGCTGACATACCGCGCAAGGGATTGGGAAAGCTCCCGATAAGGTGCTCCACTGAGGTGTTCGAGCACCTGCTTGTCGGCTTCGTTCTCTTCGCTCCACCCTCCCGCGAGCAGAGCCGCCAGAAGCGTACGCGGGGGTGTTTCTCTTGCCCAGACCGGAAGTCGTCCGGGAACGGAGGGGATCAGACGGCGCAGAACCGCGAGGCTGCGCGCTGCGTCTCGTGCCAGCACTTCGGCTTGATCACGAACGATTCCCATGCGGATCAAGCCCGACGTGATTCCTTCCCGGGTAGGGCGCGGCAATGTTGTGACGTCGCCCCATGCGCGCTCTCCGTCACCGTAGGCCAGGAGTACGAAGTGACCGGCGCGGGCAATCCTCTGGGCAAGGCCCGGTTCGGGGTCGAGCAGGATGATGATCAACGGGTCCGCCCCGTCACTCAGACTGCGAGCGGTATCCGCGTTGGTGGCGATGACCGAGCGCGAGAGGTAATGGGCAGCGACATCGGGAGGCAGCGTCCGAAGCGTGGCGAAGGCGAAGGCGGCTGCCTCATCGGCCGTCTCCGCTTGCAATGCCATCACGGATGGCTCACCGCGCAGCCACTGCAGGAGGCCCGCTGCCTCCTTGTCCCGATCTGTAAGGACAAGATCTTCGGAGAGCGGCCAGCGCGTTGCCAGCGACCATTCTTCCCAGATCTCTTCCAGCAAGTGGGCGCCCTGCGGACGCTTCCCTATCTGCACGGCCAGCCAGAGCCCAATGGACGGATGCCGTTCAATCCAGTTGACGAGATCCGTGGCGTCGTAAGCCCTTACGTCCTTCCATGCCTTGTCTCCCCGGCGCTCCTTCGCCCAGACGTCCTTCCGGGCCCATGTCCGCGGCGTCACGAAGACGAATGTCGACCCAGCAGGGTCTAATGACTCGGGCTGAGCCGTTCTCTTATCGTAGTCCTCCTGTGCCTTTTTCAGAATAGCATTGCGCTGGACGCCGAGTTCCCATCCCGAATGCCCCGAAGGCACATATCCCACCTTCTGCTCGGAATAGACGACGCCGTCCCACCCGGGCAGCTGGA
Source organism: uncultured Hyphomonas sp. (assembly GCA_964643405.1). Lineage (GTDB taxonomy): Bacteria > Pseudomonadota > Alphaproteobacteria > Caulobacterales > Hyphomonadaceae > Hyphomonas. The sequence goes on from CAZXQD010000031.1 coordinate 21,090, forward strand.
TGCTTTCGCCAGCGGGGAATTGTATGTGCTCTGACGGACCGATCGTCGCCGCGATCAACTTGTGCAGCAGCACCGGGAAAGTGCCTTGGGCGTCGCGTCGCGCGGCCCATTGCTCGAGGTCGGTTGCATCGACAAGCCGGGCCCCACTGCCCTTGGCGGCGCCTTTGAGCGCAGGGATTGGTGGGCCAATCACGGCGCCGCCCGGAAGGAAGCTCACGCCTGCGCTCACAAGCGCATTGCGCATGGCGGCGGTATTGTTGGGCACTGGCTGGCGGACACCGCGCTCGAAGTCTGCGACCGTTGACTGCGCGACATTGGCTGCCTTTGCGAGGTCCTGCTGCGACCAGGCCAGCAAGGCCCGGGCGGCGCGCACCTGCTGCAGCGTCAGTTCAGGCGGTTCCGAATTGGACTTCACATCGGTCATGTCATATTATCTATATGACATGATATGAACTTTTCAAGAACACGCTGCCAGAATTATATTATGCACATACTTTTCATTATCTGCCGACATTATATAAAGAGGCGTGGCTGATCAGGATTCTCCCATTATAGCCCGCGCGCTGGCGGTTGCCGAACAGCGCGGGATCGCCCGTGCCCGGGACTTCGTCGCCGCAGGCATCGCTCCGGCATATGTTTCGAAGCTTTGCGCCGAAGGCCGGCTGATGCGACTCGGCCGAGGTCTATACCAGCTTCCTGAAGCGGCCGGGAGCGACGCCAATCACAATCTGGCAGAAGCTGCCAGAATGGTGCCGACAGGTGTGATCTGCCTGCTGTCCGCAACAAGGTTCCATGGTCTCACCACCCAGGTGCCGAACGCCGTGTGGATACTCATTCCGCACAAGGCCCGTACGCCGCAGGCGCGCGAACTTCGCCTCGAAATCGTCCGCACGAACTCCATCAAGGCCATGACAGACGGGATCATCGAAGCGGTCATCGAGGGCGTGACGGTTCCAGTCACCTCCCCCGCACGCACGGTGGCCGACTGCTTCAAGTATCGACGGCGCGTCGGTCTGGACGTCGCTATCGAAGCGCTGCGGGATGCACTGCGACAGCGGATCTGCTCCCCGGACGATCTGATGCAGTACGCTGAACAGAATCGGGTAGGATCGATCATGAAGCCCTACATTGAGGCCCTGACGACGTGACAAAGAATGTTCCCGCCTCGATCCGAGCAAAACTGCTCGCGCTCTCCAAAAGCGAAGGCACCGACTTCCAGCGAACCCTCGTGCGCTACGGGATCGAACGGGTTCTCTATCGATTGTCCCGGCATGACGCGCGGTCGCGGTTCATTCTCAAGGGCGCGATGCTGTTCACGGCCTGGCCGGAGTCCGAACCAAGGCCAACCGGCGATCTCGATCTGCTTGGACAGGGGTCACCCGACCCGGAAACCATGTCAGACCTCTTTGCCGATATCTGCGGCATCGAGGCACCCGAGGATGGGCTTTCCTTCGCTTCCGAAAGCATTCGCGCAGAGAGACTGCGCGAAGACGAGGAATACCAGGGCCTGAGAATCACGCTCCTCGCGCGCCTCGACCGCGCCGAAATCCCCTTCAAGATCGACATTGGCTTCGGCGATGCCGTTCACCCTGGTCCGTCCGAACTCGAATTTCCGACCTTGCTCAGGGACATGCCCGCACCCGTGATTTCTGCGTATCCACCCGCCACGGTGGTCGCAGAAAAATTCGAAGCCATGGTCCGCTTTGGCCTCTCGAACGGCCGTCTGAAAGACTATTACGATATTCGCGAGATCGCGCGGACATTCGGTTTCTCGCGCGCGGAACTGGTGCTGGCCATCAACGGAACATTTGATCGCCGGAACACAGAACGCCCAACAGAGATCCCGATTGGCCTTACCAGCGAGTTCACTGGGCGCAAAGACAAGCAGGATATCTGGAGAGCGTTTCTTGACCGTTCCGCTCCTCACCAGGCGGGCCTCTCCCTTGAACAGGTCGCAGCCGAGCTGACCGAGTTTCTGGCCCCGGTCATCCTTCAACTCTCTACTCCCGAGAGCGCTGTTGGAACCTGGTCGCCGCTTCAAGGCTGGCAGGCCTGAGGCAAACCGGCCGGCAAATCCTCTTTCTTCAACCATGCGGACTTCTGCAGGCGCACACAGCGCTCATCTACCGCAACAGCAAGCGTTTCCGCCACTCCTCGCAGTAAAATGTAATCGCCGTACACAGACTTTGTGTACGCTTTCCTGACAACAAATCGGCAGTAACTGCGGACGTTTTCGACCAGATCGCCCTGCGATCTGTCAGCATCGAAGATGCATGGGGTGTGACACCCCCCTCTCCGACGATTTAGCAATGAGGATCCATGCCTGGGCACTCGTCGCCATGTCTGGAGTTCATCCGGTACGGCGTTGTATTACGCATTCGTGCGGTGTCGCCATTGCGATCAAAATGACTTCAAAAGCCCGGTTGCAGACATTGGCGGACCAATTCTTGAAAGACGGAGGATCGCCAAAATGCGATGCTCAGCATCGGGGATAAGCCAGCAACTCAGGGCCGATTTTGGCCTACCTAAGAACCGCAGATCTGGGCGGACGACTCCGCTCACTTCTTGGCTTGTAAAATTTTGCCTTGAGTTCTCTCGCGACGAATCTGGCCAGCGCTTGCCACCCCTGTTCCGCAGCGGCCAGAAGGAGGGTGCGCAAGATGAGCTTAGTCCTAACAGGCGCGGGGATTCGCAAAGAGCGGGGATGCCGCTTTGTTTGGAATCTGTTCTGCAGAGCTTGAAACAGGCGTTTGCCTTTCGGCGCCGCAAGCGTGTTAATGGGAGGACGCAGCAAGGACACACCGCCCATGACCGAGAAATTTGAACGCCACCGTCAGGCCTGGACGACCGATGAAATCCAGAAGCTGCACCTGCTGGCAACCAAGGGCATGAGCCTGAAAGCCATCAGCAAGGCGATGACCCGCAGCGAGGAATCGGTGCAGGCGCGCGCGAAGGTGGACAAGCTGAAGATTTCAAAGATGAGGTGAGGGGGCGACGGGAGTCGCCGAATGCATGTCTCCTTCTCCGCCTATTGCTGCTGATCAATCTTGAGACCAGGACCGGCAGTTCATCGCCGAAACAGTCACTTAGCCGAAATATCGGACGGTAGCTCTCAACTTATAGCTCACGTCACCGGGTCTTGCAAAACTCCTTGCAGCTTTATCTTGTCGCCAACATAGTAATCAGATCGCCATCTCATTGGAGACACAATTTGGACCTTGTTGAAACACTGAGAAGCAAGATTGCCACACTTGATGATGGGGACCACATATCTGGGCTAAGGGCCACATTAGGTCACATCGAAGTTGCGTTCCGTCACTTGGCACGAGGTCAAAGCGATGGCGATGAGACTGCATTTACTGATGCGATTTATCGAACAAATCAAGCGTTCGAAGGTGGTATAAAAGAAGCATACAGAGTCCTGACTGGAAAAGATCCGCAGAAGAAGACCCCTCATTTCATTGAGAGTTACCTCGAAGAAAACCAAATTTTTCGTGGAAGAGTGCTGAGCCAATTCAAAAATTATCGAACTGAGTGGCGCAATCCGTCCACACATGATTACCAACTATACTTTGATGAAAGCGAAGCCTTTCTCGCGATAGTATCAGTATCGGCTTTTGCCTGCGTATTGTCAGATCAGATCGCGTCAAAGATTGCTTTTGATGTAAGCAAGAGTGCCACAAAAACCCAATTTCAAGCGTTGCCAAAAGCAGCAGAGAAAAACTCTCTGTATAGTCGTGCTACCTCAATAGTCCAAAATTTTGCCTCGACCTACAACGGAATGGCGATGACCGGACGGAAGACTGAGGTTGTCCTTTTAGGGGCGCTACATGGAGTATTTGCATCTGTCATGCCAGACGTAGAAGTTGTTCTTGAGCCTCGACTATCTTCCGAGAGCAATTACCACGCTGACATGATTTTGAAAAAGGGTGATGAGAGTCTGATAATCGAAATGAAGCGTTTTCGCGCAAATCAAGGTCTCGTGGCCGCGCGCGACCAAGTTGAAAAGTATATGGAGGTGTCGAAGATAAATCTTGGACTACTAGTTTTTATGCCCGATTCCCCTGAGGAGATTGAGATTCTTGACTACGAACTAAGCCACCTGGATCGACGCATCGGAATACTCTTGCCTAAAAGTGCAATCGAACGCTAACGCGTGATCAGGCTGGAAAGCCGACACCGAAGCTACTGCTGAAAATGAATCGAAAGTCCACCGAGATTTGCCTGGTACGGATAGAGTAGAGCGACAGATTTCCACAAATCCCAGACATTGAGATTGATTAGAGTATTGCCGCAATTGGGCCAAAGACTGTCGGTAGAATCTTCAGCTCTGAATGACCGCATCCGCGCACACTGCAGACGACAAGACTGATTGGTGATTGTCTTTTCGGCGATAAAGTGACGCGAGCCTCCGCAGGTGAAACGCCGAATTCCGGCGAAGAACTCAATCGTCAGCTAGCGCGCCAATTCTCAACTGCTCAATCTTGTCCCGCGAACGCTTTTCAACAAGGTCCCGCAAGACTTCCGCCCGCTCGCCAAGCCAGGCGAGCTCTTCGGGCGTAATGACATAGTGTTCTGAGTAACGAGCTTCGACATAAGCACGTTTGAGCAGCTCAAACAGGCGCCGGTCATGCTTGTTCTCACGTGGCCAGGCGGCGATCATTTCCGGAGCGATTTGCTCAGCGAGTGAGCGGAGAAATTTGATGTTGTGGCTCGATGGAGAGTAATTCGTCTCTACAAGGAGTAAGCAAGTATAGGCGCGCTCCGCAGCCTGGTGGAGAAGGAACGCGGCATCGCGCAGTTCCTTCTCGGCCACGAAAAACCCGGTGCCTTTAAGCATGGGCTCAATTCTAGGAAACCTTTCCTCAAAATGCTTCTCAGCCGTCGCAAGGGCCTCCTCAGCCGTTAGCGGCTGGGGCGTCACGAAGGGTGTGCTGCCTTTGAGGTCATAGAGGGCGATGCCTTCCCTGATGATGTCAGTGAAGAAGTACTGGCCCTGCGAGAGGGCGCTGTTCACTTCGTCCATCGTGTGGACGATAAAATTGACCGGCGTCCTGATCCCGGTCTCCCGCATGATCCGGTCTTCGGCGCGGTACCAGTAGGTGGCGAAGTCAACGACGCTCTGCTGGTTGACGACGATGAGCAGGTCATAGTCGCTGAGGTACCCTTTCGCGGTATGGGGCTCATCCACCCAGGTGCCGCGCGCATAGGAGCCGAACAGGATGATCTTGAGGATGCGGCCCTGCTTCTTCTTTGGCGAAGACGCGCCCGCCATGGCGTCGGTGAACTCCTCGAATAGGATCTCCGTCACGCGGGCGAGTTCGCGCTGCTTGCCATGAGGGAGGTGGTCGAGGTCCGTTCGCATCATGGTCATCTTAAGGAGCGCCGCACGGCGTGCAAAGCGCCAATCCTCCCTTCAGTTGAGCCTGCCGTAAGCAGAGAAAGGCCAGCCGCGCGGAGTGCGCGGCTGGCCAGCTGTCACTCCCCGGGGTTCCACAGCAGAGCGTAGCGGCCTTTCTTGCCTTTGACCGGGGCGAGGTTGGCGTAGATCCGGCGCGGTCCGATCTGGGGGTCTGCGAGGGTCAGGGAGACGTACTCTTTGCCACTCGACTTGGCCTTCATGATCCAGCCGCCGCCGATCTCGGTTTCGATCTCGCCTGCGAAGATGCGGTAGTCGGGCTGGGCGGGGGCGGTCTTCTCTGCGTTCTTCCGGATGATGAGGGGGGCTGAGAGGCTCATCATGGCGAGGGTGCCTTCAAAGCCGGTTTTGGTTTCAGTGACGTATCCGAGTGCGTTTGCCATGGGGATCTCCTTTGCGTTTCCTGGCGTGTCTTTCCGGGAACCCCTTGTTCCCGTCGACGCCGGACCGGAAGGACGGCCTGCGCCGGGCCTGAACCCGACAGGGGCGCAGCAAAGCGGAGCACCGCCCCGGAGGGGAAATTTGACACCGTGAGGAATGCGCCGACAGGCGCAGGGGAAATTTCCTCTGCGGGGCGGTTTCAGGCGCGGCGGAGGTCGTCCAGGTCAAACGGCAAGAGACGGAAACAAGGGGGCCGGGTGTACAGCCGGGCGCAAATGCGGGTGCCCAAACATCCACTCCAAGGGCGTCATCGAAACCATGGCCCCTAATGGCCCGCTCCGAAGCTGAGCCCCCGGTCCCTCTCAACCCGACAAGCCGCCGGGACCCGTTCCCGGCCCTCCACCTGTCTTTCGCATTCCGGGGCGACGAACCGGGTTCGCTTCGCGTCGACATGAAGGCCGGTGCCGGCTGAGGTACTCATCCCTCCCCCGTCGCAGTCTCCGTTTCGGACAGAAGCCTGGCCGGTCTCCCCAGCTACCCCGCCCCAACGGCATAGCGCGAGCGTCTGCTGACTGAGCGGCGATCCGCAGGGACCGAAGCAGACCGTTTTCGCGATTGTTCGTGAACGGCCCAACAGACAGTGCACGCCGCCCCCCGCCTCGGCCGGGATGGCGTGCCCGCGCGAGACGCGCGGGCACTTATCTTCACCGGTTCCAGAAGACATGCACCTCGTCAAAGCCGGTCTGGATGACGAGGATTTCGCCGTTCAATGCCATGTCGCGGGCCAGGGCCTGCCAGTCGATGTAGTATTCCAGCGAGGGCGGAATCTCGGTCCCGGTCTCGCGGATCATCTCCTCGGCGAAGTCGGCGGCTGCCTTGTACTGTCCGGCATAGTCCTCGAACGCGGCGCGGGCCTCGGTGAGGCCATTGCCGAAATGGCTGTAGAGCTTCGCCGCGAGCCTGCCATGCTCTTCAACGAAACTGGCCAGGTCGCAGACCGTGTCGAAGGACGCGTGTTCAGACAGGCAGATGCCCTCGAACCCTTCATAGTCATGGATCGCCCATTCCTCTGCGCGGGGCACCGGGCTCTCCCCCAGCATGGCGCCCACTTCTGCTTTCACTTCTTCGGATGTGGTAATCGCAATCCATCGGCCATGCAGGATGCCGGAGTTATAAGCGGCCAGGCAGGCCACATAGACGCGCGGCCTCTCAGCCATAGGCAGTGCGCCATCCGGCGCGGTCGTGATCGGGTCTGACATTTTTCTCGCTCCTTCCCGCCCCGTTCCTCCGCGCATCAGGCGGGAGGGGGCGGCACAAGGCGCGCCGCCGGGGCGTACAAGGCGGGTGTGCACGGGGTCAGGTCGGTCGATACAAATGCCTGAGACGGCCCCTTCCCCCGCCCCCCGTGCACACGCGCCGCGCCCCGGCAAAAGCGCCGGGCCGTCTCCTCCCGCCCCGCGCGGAGACACTCCAACGCTGCACACGCCCGGCGTCACCTCACGTCCAGGCTGACGCTGCAAAGGCCCACCGACTGACGACGCCAACCCACGCCCCGGCCAGACCGGATCGCACGGGCGACCCCCTTGGCCCTGCCAATGGGAAGCGTCCGTGCGGCGCCCCGCCGGCGAGCCCCCGCAGCGCGGCGGGCGCCGAACAGGCGCGCGCCGTGACCGGAGACGAGCCGGGCCGATGGGGCCGCCAACGGCGTCCCCATCGAACAGACCCCTCGTCGGAGGGGCGGGGCGCAGAGGGATCTTAACTTGCGCGCAGCATACCTCTAAGTTGCCGGACTGATGGGGACCCGAATGACACCGCAAGAATTCATCGAAAAATGGCGCCGGGTAGAGCTGAAGGAGCGCACGGCATCCCAGTCTCACTTCATCGATCTCTGCCGCCTGCTCGGGCTGGCAGACCCTGTGGCGGCCGACCCGGCGGGCGAATGGTTCACGTTCGAAAAGGGCGCATCGAAAAGCGGCGGCGGCGAAGGCTGGGCCGACGTCTGGCGCAAGGACTGTTTTGCCTGGGAATATAAGGGCAAGCGCAAGGACCTGGACGCAGCGTTCGAGCAGCTGAGGCGTTATGCTATCGGCCTCGAAAATCCGCCGCTACTTATCGTCTCCGACATGGACACGATCCGGATTCACACCAACTGGACCAACACGGTGCAGCAGGTCCATGTCATCCGGCTGGAAGACCTGACCGACGCGGCCAACCGGGACAAGCTCAGGGCCTGCTTCGAAAATCCCGAGATCCTGAAACCTGCCAAGACGCGCCAGAAACTCACCGAAGAGGCGGCGGCGCAGTTTGCCGGTATCGCCGAGCGGCTGCGTGCGCGGGGACATGATGGGATGGTGGTGGCGCATTTCGTCCAGCGCCTCGTGTTCTGCATGTTTGCGGAAGACGTGAACCTGCTGCCCAACAAGATGTTCCAGCGGATGCTGGAAGGCTGCGCGGCGGCGCCGGAAAATTTCGAACTTCACGCCAGGACGCTGTTCGGCGCGATGCAGACCGGTGGAATGGTCGGGTTCGAGAAGGTCGACTGGTTCAATGGCGGGCTGTTCGATGATGACGCCGCGCTGCCGCTGAACGGCGAGGACCTGAAGGACCTCCTGGCAGCGACGAAGCTCGACTGGTCGGACATCGACCCGTCAATTCTCGGTACACTGTTCGAGCGGGGGCTGGACCCGGCAAAGCGCAGCCAGCTCGGCGCACATTATACCGACCGCGAAAAGATCATGATGATCGTGAACCCGGTGATCATCGAGCCACTGATGGCCGAATGGGCGGGAGTAAGAGCGGAGGCGGAGGCCGCGATGGAAAAGGCGCGGTCCGCGAGCGCGAAGGCCGCAAAGACGCGGGCCGAGAACGAAGCACAGAAGCTCGTTTCGGACTTCATGGAGAAGCTGGCAGATTTCCGCGTGCTGGACCCAGCCTGCGGATCGGGCAACTTTCTTTATCTCTCGCTGCTGGCGCTGAAGGATATCGAGCACCGGGCGCAGCTGGAGGCCGAAGCGATGGGCCTGCCGCGCGGTTTTCCGCGCACGGGACCGGAGAATGTTCTGGGCATAGAGCTTAATCCGTATGCAGCAGAGTTGGCGCGTGCTTCAGTGTGGATCGGTGAAATCCAGTGGATGCGGCGCAACGGGTTCGAAGCCTCACGCAATCCGGTGCTCCGCTCCCTGAATAACATCGAGTGCCGGGACGCGGTTCTAAACGAGGACGGCACGCGGGCGGACTGGCCGACAGCGGACGTGGTGGTGGGGAACCCACCGTTTCTTGGCAACAAGAAGATGATCGGCGAGTTGGGGGAAGACTATACCGGCCGCTTGCGCAAGGCGTATGGCGATGTGCCGGGCGGTGTGGACCTTGTGTGTTACTGGTTTGCCAAGGCGTGGGATCAGATGGAGGGGGAATCACTGACGCGCGCCGGGCTGGTCGCGACGAACTCCATCCGAGGTGGTGCGAATAGAGAAGTATTGAAGCCGGTTGTTGAAGGTGGTCAGATTTTCGAAGCGTGGAGCGACGAGGAATGGACCGTCGATGGAGCAGCAGTTCGGGTATCGCTCGTTTGCTTTGACGCAGAATCTGACGGCGAGGCGAAGCTGAACGGCGTGCATGTTCCCGTCGTTCACTCCGATCTTTCGTCATCGACCGCCGACACTGCTGGAGCACCGAAGCTTTCTGAAAATGCTAACTGTGCTTCGAACGGTATATCAAAAAAGGGCGCGTTCGACGTTTCCGGCTTGCTAGCGCGAGACTGGCTGTTAGCGTCTGGCAATCCGAATGGGAGGCCAAACGCGGAAGTTCTTCAACCTTGGTACAACGGCCTTCACGTTACTCGCCGCTGGACTGATATGTGGATTGTGGATTTTGGAGAACGAAGCGCTTCTGACGCAAGCTGCTTCGAACTTCCATTCAAGCACACAGAGTTGTTAGTTCGGCCTATGCGAGCGCAAAGCAGGGCCGATGCTGAGCGCGAAAAATGGTGGCTACTTGCTCGGCGAGCGCCAGCCCTGCGCAATAGGCTGAAACCCCTGAAAAGGTACATTGCCACTCCGGAGGTATCCAAGCACCGAGTGTTCTGTTTCTTGGACACGGCAATTGTGCCCGACAAAAATCTCGTAGTTGTGTCCCGCGACGACGACACGACCTTCGGCATCCTGCATTCGCGGTTCCATGAGTTCTGGGCCTTGCGGATGGGGACGTCTCTGGAGGATCGGCCCCGCTACACGCCGTCCACCACGTTCGAGACTTTCCCCTTCCCCCAGGGCCTGACGCCGAATATTCCGGCGGCGGACTATACCGACGACCCGCGCGCGCAGAAGATTGCAGCGGCGGCATCGCGCCTGAATGAGCTGCGAGAAAACTGGCTGAACCCGCCGGACCTGGTGATGCGCGTACCGGAAGTGGTGCCCGGTTATCCGGACCGTATCTTGCCGAAGGATGCCGCCGCCGAGGCCATCCTCAAGAAACGGACGCTGACCAACCTCTACAATGATCGCCCGGCCTGGCTGGAGCACGCGCATGCTGCGCTGGATGAGGCGGTGGCGGAGGCCTATGGCTGGGCCGAGGACTGGCGGGCGGGAAAGCTGAGCGAGGATGAAATCCTCGCGCGCCTCTTCCGGCTGAACCAAGAGCGCGCAGCGAAAGAAGCGGCCTAACTTTCAGCGTCGCACTGACTTCGTTCGCTTCGGCGGAGGCTCAACGGGCGTTACGCGACCATCAGCCAATTGTAGCAAACGCTCAAGGATCAGTTCCTTCTGAGTTGGAACGGGCTTGAAATGAGGATCCCACACTTTCAATCGACGCGTCAGACCTTTGACGTGCTCGCGTGTCAAAATCATATCTAAGATGGATCTCCGGACACCTGCATCGAATTCTCTGACGATAGCTAACGGAAGCGTAGAAGACGGATGAGGCGAAACTTCTCCGGTTACAAGCGCCTCCAAATGCTCTGCCATCTTTTCGTACTCACTCGGCCGCGACGGGTGATTTGGATCCCAAAGCTTAATCAATGTTGCGAGGTGGGTCTTGGGAGCCAGTCGATGCAAGGTGTGCAAGAGCTCAGCCCGCTGGCTTCCATCTGTAGACTGAGCAGTAACCAAGCTAATATCGATCTTCCGATAAGGAGGGCGTTTGTCGCTCAGAAGATCTTGCAAGTCATGCTTCAGGTTCCCCTTCTGCTTAGGTTCCAACTTGGACCTGGTTGGTTCCCACTTCGCGCTAACCTTATCGAGCGTCTTTGCGTCTGCCATATCCGCAATGAATATCATCAAGTCACCACGATTCGGCAGCCCTTTGGCCTGCTCGAGACTGAGGCTGGGCAATGCCTGACCGATGGCGGCTGCCAGGTGGCTGTGGATCGCAGTCTGTTGAGCTGGAGTAAGCTCTGCTGCCGGTAAAATGTGTTCTAGCAACTTCACCCGATCAACCATCGCCCAGTTCCTTTCTGACGGCACGCGCTAGTCTGCGGACGGCCTCTATCGTTTTGCTCTCGTATGCTTTCGCAAAGGTCCATGGCTTGTTTGGCGCTGAAGCTCCATTCAGTCGCCTTGAGATCTTGGCGTCTTCCGGAAGATTTATGCGACGCTGAATCGGGTCGGCTGAGCCAGCCTCTCTGAGGAAGTCGATTGAAGGGTCTCCGCGCTTCTCAAGCGCCTGAAGGATGAGTGTATGCGGATTTTTTGCTCCCGCACGGGCGTTGAACCGGGTGACGGTCCAGAAGGCTTTTGGACGAGATTCGCGATCCTTGAAAAGCGACAGCATATGCCGTTCGAATTCCTCCATCCCCCAGAACGCAAGCCAGTCAGGCGTTAATGGACAAAGCAGCAAATCGGACGCAAGCACAGCGCCCTCTGCCAGAAGTGTCTGTCCCGGGGGGCAATCAACAATCACATAGCGATACTGTTTCTTCAGGTCGGCAAGCAAAGCGCCAATCGCCTTGTGCACGTCCTGTTCAGAGAAACCATTGCGGAGGAACTGACGCTCTGCGGACCAGGCATCAGAATCGTTTCCGATGAGCGAATAATATAGATCCGTAAGCCCCCTCGAAATGTAGCGAACATCGTTCAGGCTCGGAGCCCTGCCCTGCAGCTTGTCTTCGATCAGATGATGGATCGTGCGCCTCTGAGCGCTCATCGCCTTGAGTTGCTCCAAGCGAAGACTTGGATCAGGTACATTAAACAATGCCGTCGTCAGGCTGCCTTGCGGATCCATATCAACGACAATCGCGGCTTCCTTACGTTCCCGAGGGTCCAGAGAATCCAGGAGTGCCTCGACAAGGCAAACGGTGAGCGTCGTCTTACCCACCCCGCCCTTGCGATTGACGATTGATATGATCTTCCCTGTCATTCGGCGCCCTCGGCGAGGCGCTGCAGGCGAATACTCGAGACCTCAGATAAGCGGCCCTCCAGGAAGCGCTCCACGATGGCCGGATCTGTTGAACGGCGCGCAGCCGCGCATTCCACAGAGAGATTGAGAAGAGCGAAACCAGGATCCTGGCTGACCGCTTTGATATCGAACAGGATCAGTCCGACCCCTTCGCGCTCGCATGTCGACTTGATCAGTCGTTCAAGCGAAGCATCAAGGCGCGTGCGCGGGCACAAGAGGAACGGGTGATGCACAAATCGGGCATGCGCGAGAGCCTCATACACGGCCGGGATATTCGCGCCCTGGCGATTCTTTACCTCAAAGCTGAACACTTCGAGCGACATCTGAGGATCGAATTTCCAGCGACGTATGCTGGCCAAGACGAAGTCAGGCCGACTGAACCGCCCGTCAGACGCCCCGACGGTTGCAGTCTCTTCCAGGACGAAGTTGTGACCCTGAACCCCGAGCTGCAGCAGAAAATCAGGCTTCCTGAGCAAGGCACCCAACTGCTCGTAAAGCTTTAGTTCAGGGCGATCCGGCTCGCATACCCGCCATAGCCCATCCGGGTTGCGCTCGGCGAGCTCGTCAAACTCCATTTTCTCTAGATGCCGGGATATCTCTTCGAATGTCACATCGATATTGAGTGTTTGCTCGACATGACGACGCAAGGGGCCGATGTCGGTCCAGCCCCGAAAATGTTCCCAGCGGATCAACGTCTCGCAAACGCTCACCAGACAACCCCCGATAAAAACATGGTAACCTCAAGACGTTTTCCGGGTCTACGGTGAATCTCAAGCGCTCAACACCAAGGCACAAAATCGAACCTGAGTGATGTCGGGTCGACAGATGATATCCGAACCAGCCGATGGCCCAGGACTGCCTAAGACGTAGCGCAGTGAAAGGAGTTCTTCAGCCGCCGTCCATCCCCATCGCACTGGCGACCATGCCTGCCACATCGTTTGCCGCCCGGCGCGCGCTGTCATTGGCGAGGTGCGCGTAGCGCTGCGTTGTCGAGCCATCCTTGTGGCCGAGCAGCACGCCGATCGCTGGCAGCGGCAGTCTGGCGGCGACGCCGAAACTCGCAAAGCTGTGCCGCAGGTCATGGATGCGCACGTCGACCGACCAAACCTTTAGGTCAGTCGGCAATCCTTTGAAGAGTCCTGCGGCGAGCAAATCCGGTGACAGAGAAAGCAGTTCAAAGACGCAGCTTAAGCTGAGGCCCGAGTTTGGGCACGCCACTGTCAGGCGCGCTTGCCGAGAACTCAGCTGACGACGGTTCTGGCAGATAGCCAAGTGCTCGGTAGCCCGCGCGCCTCTTTGCGGCCATGCGAACCAGAACTGGAACTGCACTGTCAACGTAGTCGAAAACCATGACATCCTTCTTGCCGGCGTGCTGGCGGTGAAGCCGTCCAACATACTGTGCCAAAGTGCCCTTCCACGCGATTGGCATCGTCAGGAACAAGGTATCGAGACGGGCGTCGTCAAAGCCCTCGCCGATATACCGTCCGGTCGCGATTATCAGACGCTCATCGCTGTCATCGACATTCAGGCTAGCACTCGCCGACTTTCTGTCATGCACCGACATTCCACCTCGAAGAACCACAAGATTTCGGACGAATGGCCTGAACCTCTTTTCCAGGTATTGCAGGTGATCCTTACGTTCGGTGAGCACTATTGGAGAACGCCTTGCCTCAAGCGACCGCAGAACGTCATCGAAGATCAAGTCATTTCGGGCTTCGTCTTTCGAGAGCGCAGCGTAGATTGCAGGAATTGAAGGCTGCTCTGTACCCGTCAACTCATCCGGTAGTTCAAATTTCGTTTGACGGTCCAGCACACGGTATAAAAGTCCCCGTTCGGCTGCCTGCGTCTTGGCATCAACCCGGTACCGTACTGGGCCACACTGCATGAATATGATCGGGTGATGTCCGTCCTTGCGGGCCACTGTCGCTGACAATCCCGCAACATATCGTGCCTTGCAACGCCGGGCGACGCGTTCGAAGCTTACGGCCGACAGATGATGGCATTCATCGACGATAAGATGACCATACCCCCCGACGATGTCGTCGACCTCTCCCTCTCGGGTCAGGCTCTGGATAAGCGCGACGTCAACGATGCCTGTGGCCTTCTTTTTTCCGCCGCCAATAACACCGATACTCTTGGGGTCGATTGAAAGGAACGAGCTCAGACGCTCGACCCACTGATTGATCAGCTCACGCCGGTGAACGAGAATCAGGGTGCTGCGCTGGCGGTGAGCTATGAGGGCAGCAGCAACAACCGTCTTCCCAAATGCCGTTGTAGCGGCGAGCACCCCGGTGTCGTGACTCGCAAGGGCGCCGAGCGCCTCTGCCTGCTTCGAATACAATTGTCCTCGAAACGCGACGTTCAGCGGCAGCGGAATTCCCTCTTCGCGCTGATCCTGCAGGACCACCTCTGCGCCATAACTACTCATGAGTGCGAGTGTTTGTTCGAGGCACCCACGCGGGAGCGCCACATGCTTTGGATGAAGCTCGGCACACGAAATGATACGGGGCTTTCCGAAGGTCGGCATTCGCATCGCTTGCGCGCGATAGAATTCCGGGTTCTGGAACGCTGCAAGGCGGATAAGTTCAGTAGCCAACGCTGCCGGAAGCGCAGTCCGGTCAACGTAGACCTGATCGGCCAAAACAATATTTATGGTCTGGTGTGTGAGTGTCCCGGTGTGCCGGGCTTGGCGTCGCCGAGACGGAAGCGCTTTCCAAGGCTCGTCAGCATGCTCGTCTTCAACCGGCATCCGTACACCGAGCACCCGACCCGACGCCTCCGCAGCCTCGGCAACCGCCATAACCTCCGCAGCAGAGAGCCGCTCCAAGGAAGACAAGTATGCCCACTGGTCGTCGTAGGGACAAAGATCGTCATCCACAAAGACGCTGTTGCCCTGTTCGCGAGCTTTCTTTTGAAGGGGAAGCGCTATCAGATTTCCGAACCCGCCGCGCGGCATCGTATCCTGATTTGGAAAGAACCGGTCGTAGGATTTGAAGCCGATCTCAGGACGCTTCTCCATTGTCTCTGTCATCAAAGCCGCGCCCAGCTGTCTCGCCGCTCGGGCCGCGACAGGTTCCGCAAAAAAGATCCAAACGTGACCGCCATTGCCGGATCTCGATCGTTCAAGTGCAGCCGATATGCCGTGCGCGCGGCAGGTCTTCAGCAATGCCCTGCTGTCATCTGCCCATTCGTCATTGTCGAAATCGGCTGCGAGAAACCAGCAAGTCTCATCCTTGAGCATGGGATAAACAGCTGCAACAAAATCCTCCGACTTCGCGTCACCGCCGCGAAGGTGCCTCTCGAAGATGTTTGCCGTAACCGGAGTGAACGCCTGATATTGGCATTCACCGCATTTCACCTTTGGTTTGCCGCATACTTCTTTGACCCATTCGTTCGCGCATGCGGGCGAATAGCCGGCACGTCCAGCTTTCTTGTTCTCCCAGCGAACAGGATAAACATCTGGTCGCCCCGCGAAGAGACTGCTGAACAGAGCAATCTTCTCAGCCGACGATGATTGATTGTTGATGAGGCTGATTCGAGACGCGACTGGCTTAGGTTCCGGTTCAGGTACGCAGGAGCTTTCCTCGAGCGCCCTCAGTTCATCTGCAAGGGCCTCCTGCTCCTTTATGAGCTCCGCCATCCGTTGACGGATCCGTGCCATCTCTTGGGAGGTGTCGTTAATGTCCACGGGCTCTGCGCTATCGGCCGACTGATCTCGAGAAACATTCTATCGCAAGCTGGCCACAGCTTTAAGCCTCACAAATTCTCGGCGTCGGAAATTGGAGCGAGGTGGTTCTATCCAGACTGCCTGGCCCGCAACGCCAGCAGCCCAGACTCCAATTCCCGATCGGACAAGCTTCTTTCGACTAACGCTTCGGCCTGAGCCGTAGTGCGGGGGTCAAGCCCCCGCTGCTTGCCATACCGGCCGAGTGAGCCAGTCTGCGGGAAACCCCATGGCAAGTCTCTGCTCTTCCGGCCGCTTCAGAATGAGCGCCTTGACCCTTCCTGGAAAGGTTGTGTCGGAACTTTGATGCATCATCAGGCGTATGAGCAAGACGAGCACGTTGTACATCTGATTTTCGGGCTGCGCCTGATCACCGTTGACACTGATGGCCAGATCCTCGCCGAACCGCTTTATGTTCGGGACGCGTTTGACAAGGCGGCGATTCCATAACCGCCCGTGATGCGCACAGATGTTGCGGACATAAGACATCGCCTGAATCGCCCCGTCCAGAATTTCGCGCGACGGAAGCCCCAGATCCTTTGCGATCGCCGATCCGATCTTCAAGTCGGATGTTGCCGATAGCCACTGCGACAGCTCTCCGAACGTCATAAGCTCGGTCACGGCCCAGAGGGGCGGCATGTAGGGAGCGGAGTACTTCTCCTTGTAATGCGTAATGAACACCTCATTGCTCTGCGAAACCCGGTCCGCGAGGGCTGCAACGCGCTTGGCGTGGGTCCAAACCGGCACAAACAACGACGGATCCATGTGAGCATGCGGCCCGCACGCCAAGGAGAGACGGTGCGTCCAGCTGGCCCGAAGCGCGATTTCAATCCGCTCGATTGCTTCCATCACCAGCAGACGAAGCTGCCGGTCGAATGTGTAGATGTCGACAATCGACTCGAACGGCGTGTCCGGTGCAAACGTCTTGCTGCGCGTCTGCCCTGCCGACGGCGGCAGCTCATAGGGCAGCCAGTAGGCGCTTAGACGATAGTATCCAACGGTGACCAGCCATCGCCGGACAAGCGCCTCATCGGCGCAGACGAGCCCCCGCCCCTTCAGAAGGGCGATCTGCTCGTCTACAGAGGTCGGCGGCTTGTCGTACAACATCAAAGAGGCCTTCTCGATGGATTCGAGAAGGCCTCAAAGAAGTAACCCCTCGGTATTGGGCAAGCTCGCGCTCTAGGCCTGAGGGGTGTTGTTGGCTTTGACATATGCTCGCAACTCCTAACCGTCAACTAACTTTCAGCCTGAAACAGGCGCACGAGTCGAAAAGCGGCCGCGCATGTCGAAAATCACTTCAAAATCACAACACAAGTCGAAAAACACGCCGAACAGGGCGCTCACTCGCGCGCCGCCCGCCACCCCGTCTACACATCCATCCCCATCGCACTGGCGACCATGCCTGCCACATCGTTTGCCGCCCGGCGCGCGCTGTCATTGGCAAGGTGCGCGTAGCGCTGCGTTGTCGAGACATCCTTGTGGCCAAGCAGCGCGCCGA
>CAZXQD010000032.1:0-36964 GCA_964643405.1 uncultured Hyphomonas sp.
TCGGTAACCTCATAGAGACCGTAGGCGATGCTGGGATTGAAGCTTACCGCCTGGTTGGCCGGGATGGTCCAGGGCGTTGTGGTCCAGATCACGACTTGATGGTCAGCGCCAACGACCGGAAACTTCACCCACACCACTGGCACCTTCCGGTCGTGGTATTCGACTTCTGCTTCGGCGAGCGCGGTGCGCTCCACCGGCGACCACATGATCGGCTTGGCGCCGCGCACGAGGCCGCCTTTCATCGCCATGTCGAGGAATTCGGAGACGATCATTGCCTCGCTCTCGAAGGCCATCGTCAGGTACGGATTGTCCCATTCGCCCTCGATTCCAAGGCTGCGGAATTCCTGGCCCTGCACCTTCACCCAATGCTCGGCATAGGCGCGACAGGCGGCGCGGAACTCGTCCGCCGGTACGGAGTCCTTCGGGCGGTTCTTGGAGCGGAACTCTTCCTCCACCTTCCATTCGATGGGCAGGCCGTGGCAGTCCCAGCCCGGCAGGTAGGACGCGTCGAAGCCCTGCATCTGGTGGGAGCGGACGATGATGTCCTTGATGATCTTGTTCAGCGCCGTGCCGAGGTGGATGTGGCCGTTTGCGTAGGGCGGGCCGTCATGCAGGATGAAGGGCTTGCGGCCGTTCGCTTCAGCGCGGAGCTTGGCGTAAAGGCCCATCTCGTCCCAGCGCTTGATCCATTCGGGCTCGGCCTTGGGGAGGCCGGCGCGCATCGGGAACTCGGTTTTGGGCAGGAACAGCGTGTCGCGGTAATCGCGTTCAGTCGCAGCGGTATCGGTCATCTTGGGTCAGGTCTTCGTCAGCGGAATCGGGAACGGGCGGGCGGCCTCAGGCCAAACGGGATTACCCGGCCACGGCTGAACAAAGGGTTCAGCCGGCGGCCGGGCCGCTAATTCGAATTGCCTGAATCGCCACGGAATATGTCATCGCCGCAGCGGTTATCATGCCCGCCGGGGCCCTGTCACCCCTGAGGGGCGCAGAACCCGGCGCGGCAACCCGCCTATTCCGTGACCGGTGCGTAATCGCCGGTCTGCCAGATATAGTCCGCCGCCTGGGGCGCGATGGCCAGCAGGTTCAGGAGGTTGTCCTTGATGTTGCGGATGGTCATGCCGCCGTCGAGGATGACATAGCGGGTGATGCCCACAGTCGGTGTCATGCCGTCCACGCCGCCGGCGGAGTACCAGGCGGAAGTGGCGGCCCACATCAGGTTGACGTCGTTAATCCGCTCCAGCGTTTCCTGGCCATCCGCGTCGTAGCGGACCTGCATGTTTATGCCGAGACAGCCCGGATCATAGCCTTCGACATCGCAGGCGGTGCCCAGCAAATTGAAGATGAGGCCTGTATCGTTGACGTCTGTTGCGCGGACAGACACCTCGCCGTCGTCGCCCGTGGAGTTGATCTGATAACCTTCCTCAACCAGGATCGTCTGCAATTGCTGCAGGTTCACGGTTTTGACGAGCTGGTTGTCGTCGGCCAGCGCTGGCAGTGCAAAGGCTGCCAGAACGGCCACGGAAGCGATGAGTCGGCGCATGAGTTCCTCCCCTTGAGGCGCTGAATACACATGACAATCCGCCTATTCCGGTCAGCTGTGAAGGGCGGGAAAGCTGCCAAATTGCGGATTTTTCATGTTTTCAGCGAGAAGTGGCCGAACAGCGGCTGCGGCGTGCCACGTCCGGGCGAAACCCTGGGTGTCAGGCGCTGCGCGCGAGAATCTCTTTTGCCTGCGCCGCATCGCGGTGCATCTGCTCGACCATGGCGTCCAGCGAGGGGAACTTGTGCTCCGGGCGCAGGTAGGCGACGAGTTGCACTTCAAGGCGCTTTCCGTAGATGTCGCCGGAAAAATCGAAGATATGGCTTTCCAGCAGCGGGTCGCGCAGGCCGGTCGTCGGGGTACGTCCGAAATTGGCGACGCCGTCACGCCACGCCTTCTCACCCTCTATCCGGGCACGGACGGCATAGACGCCGTGCTTCGGATGAATCAGCTCACCAAGCTGTATATTGGCCGTCGGGAAACCGAGCTTGCGGCCGTTCTGTTCACCGGACTCGACGATGCCGTCGGCAATCCAGGCGCTGCCCAGCATTTCTGCGGCGAGTTCGGGCTCGCCCGCCAAAAGCGCCTGCCGGATCGCCGTGGACGAGGCCTTGGCGCCGTGGTCCTCGACTTCCTCCACAATGGTCACGCCGAACCCGAGAGCGCGGCCGAGGCTGGACAAGCGCTGGGCATGGCCCATCCGCCCCCGGCCGAAGCGGAAGTCCGAGCCGACGGAGACATGCTTGGCCTTCAGGCCCTCGACGATGACGGCGCGGACGAACCCCTCGTCGGTCATCGCGGCCATTTCGCCATTGAACGGCAGTTCGAACACGGCGCTGGCGCCGGCCGCCAGGATGGCGGCATTGCGCCTTTCGGGCCGGAAGATGCGGAAGGGCGGATCGCCGGGGCGGAAATAGGCCCGCGGCGGCGGCTCGAAGGTGGCCACGGAGAAGCGGCCCTGCCCGGCCAGCCGCGCAGCGTCCATCACGGCCCGGTGGCCGATGTGCAGCCCGTCAAAATTGCCGAGCGCAATGGAAGCGCCCTGCGCGCTTTGGGGAAGTCCGCGATACTCCGCGTAGACCGGCATCAGCTTCCGCGGCTCGGGGCAACGACTTCGGCTTCGCCGGTGATGACACGCTTGCCCTCGACCAGGCACTCGACCTTCAGGGTGACGCGGTTGCCGCGGTCCTGTTTTTCGGCGACTTCGGCGCGCACGGTGACGACATCACCGATATGGACGGGACGTTTGAAGCGCATGGAAAGACCGACGAAGATAGCGCCCGGGCCCGGCAGGTTGTTGCCGAGGATGCCGGAGATGTAGCTGGCGGTCAGCGCGCCGTGGGCGATACGCTTGCCGAAGATCGTGCCGGCAGCGAACTCGTCAGACATGTGCAGCGGGTTGAAGTCGCCGGACACCTCGGCAAAGCGCTGGATGTCGTTCTCGGTGATCGTGTGCACGGTCTCGTGCGCCTGGCCGATCTGCAGGTCTTCGTACTTGAAACCGGTGAAAGTCGTCATGCCTGTGGGGCTCCTGGATCCTTGATGTTTTGTCCGTTACACGCCGCCGCGCGCGGCGTCACCACCTGAGGCCTGTCATGGCATAGGTGGCTTCCTCGCCGTAGTCGGCGAGGAGATCTGTCACTTCGGCTTCAAAATTCGCGCCATGCTGCTTCAGGCCGGTGCCCACATAGAGGCTGTCGAAGCCCTGAAGACGGGCGCCGCGCACATCCGTGCCAGGGCTGTCGCCGATGCACAGGATTCGCCTGGGAGGCGATTTCAGCTCCGAAAGCCTTGCAACAGCGAGGGAATAGATCGGCGCGTAGGGCTTGCCGGGGTAGATCACCTGCCCGCCGAGATCCTCGTAGATGTCGGCCAGCGCACCAGCGCACCAGTATAGCTTTCCACCGACGCGCACCTGTTTGTCGGGGTTGGCGCACAGCATCGGGATGCCCTTGGCGACCGCCCGCGCGAGTTCGGCCCGGTAGTCCTCTGGCTGATCATTCACCTGGTCGCGCAGGCCGATGCACAAAAGAAGGTCAGCGTGGTCGTCGTCAATGAAGGTGTGGCCGAGGCCTTCGTAAAGGAACCGGTCGTGTTCCCAGCCTTCGTCGCCGCCCATGCGCCAGACGGCCATGTCCGGCCGGGCGGCCAATTCGGCGCGTGTGGCGTCGCCCGAGGAAACACAGGTATCGAACACGGCATGCGGCACGCCCAGCGGCTCGAACAGGCGGACGACCTGCTTGTTGGGCACCGGGGCGTTGGTGATCAGGCTGACCTGCCCGCCTTGCTGGCGGAACTTCACCAGCGCGTCGCAGGCCTCGGTGAAGGCGGCGCGGCCATTGTGGATGACGCCCCACACATCGCAGAGGATGGTGTCGTAGAGCGGCGCGAGGGCGGCGAGCCCGGCAGGAAACTGGGGAGCTTTCATCAGGGGGGCGAGGTAGGCCGGGTGGGCTTACGGGTCAATCGCCCAGGCCGCAGGCCGAGGCGGGCAGCGGGTTCAGCACCCACTGGACCGCAGTGGGGACCGAGACCGACTGCGGCAGGAAACAGCCCCGCAGGCGGTAGGTCGTTCCGACGTCATCTTCAGTGGCGGTTGAAGGATCGTACTCACAGGTGAAGAGGTTTGCCGGATGGTCGACCGGCGAGCCCATGCGCACGTCCAGCAACATGTGATTTGAGCCGGTCGGCACGGACAGCACGCCCGCCGCCATCGGGCCGAAGCCGCATTCGGTGATCGGCGTGTAGAACCCGTCTGCGCCCTGCACCGTCGGCACCAGCGGAGCGCGCAATGTAAGATCGAGGCGAACGGGAACCAGGTCCATCAGCGGATCGAGCAGTGCCGGCGGCAGATCGTTGCCCGCTTCGGGGAGTGTGCCGGTGATGCCGATGAAAGCGAGGCGCGCTTCGGAAACGGTGGTGCGTTCGGGGGCAGCGGCCAACTCTGTTGACTGGGGCGCAATCACGCAGGCCCCGATCAGTGAAAGCAGGGCGACAGAGATCATTCCGGCAGGTTTCATGGGCAGCGTCCTCCACCATTGGAGTCCAGCTGGCCAGCAGATTCTGGCTAAATCAAGCCGGACCGGGCTCAGCCAAACTTGGCAAGGCGGTCAATCAGGGCCTGGGGGGGCGCGGTATCTTCCATCAACGAAGCCTTGATCGGGCGCGGGCCGCCAAAGACATGGCCCTGACCATAGGGGATATCGTATTCAAGAATTTCCAGGACGCTGGCTTCATCTTCGATCTTCTCGGCCACCATCGTGATGCCGTAGCGCGACATGACGGCGGTGACTTCCATGCCGTCGAGGCGGCGGTTGATGTTCGAAGACGGACGATCACCCTGGGGATCGCGCAGCTGCTCGACAAGCTGGGCGCTGTTCATCTTGATGAAGCGGACACCGGCCGCCTGCAGCCGCGACAGGTCGAAATTGAGGCTGCTGGCATGGTCCAGCGAGAAGCGGAAGCCGAGGGCAGCCAGCTTTTCCATGTTGGCGCGGATGACCGGCGAGCGTGTCTCGAACTTGTCGGCGCGCAGCTCGAAGATCACGGAACCGGAGAGATCGCGGTTCTCGGTCATGAATTCGAGGAAGACCGGGAACAGTGCCGGATCTTCCAGCGAAGCCGAGGCGATGTTGCAGAATACGCCGACGCGGCGGTCGCGCTCGGCGAGCTTGCGGACGATCTGCACGCAGCGGAACAGGGTGAGGTTGTCGATGATGCCCATCAGGTTGGCGCGGCGGCCGGCATCCAGGAAATCGGCGGGCAGGATCAGCGAGCCATCGGCCCGGCGCAGGCGCGTGAAGCTTTCATAGAAAGAGACGCGGCGGTGCGGCAGCGACACGATCGGCTGCAGGTGCAGGTCAACGCGGCCTTCCTTGAGGGCCTCGCGCACGTCGCGCAGGACGGCATCTTCAACCGGGGTGACCCGCTGCTGGGTCGAGGTTTCGGTCAGCTTGTTCTCGAAACTGACGGTGAGGCGCTCGATCAGCGACTGGAGCTGTTTCATTTCCTTGGCGAGGTTTTCGCGCTGCTCGCCCATTTCGTGCTTCAGCGTTTCCTCGACCACATCGGTGCGTGCTTCGATCACCTTCATGGAGCGGCTGACGGCTGTCAGGTCCTTCTCGATGCGCTCGATCCGCTCATCGTGCTTCCTGGCCGCTGAACCCGCCCGGGCGAGGACGTGGATCTGTCCCAGGATCGCAGATGTGATGGCGCCTCCGGCAATCGACAGCGGCAGGCCGACGGCGGTGAACGTGAAGATGCCGTAGCCCACGCCTGCGCCGGCGGCGAGGTATAGAAGGAACAAGACAAACGTCATCAGAACAGCACCCGGAAATAACCCATCAATCTTAACAATAAGGCAGAATTGGTTAACGAATTGCTCGGAATTGGCTTGATTTGCCACCTCGGGCAACCCGGGCCCGAACCGTTGCCCGAACGCAACACGCCGTCTTTTCCTGAGCCGGAACGGCAGATCCGGCATGGACCAGACCACCTGCAGACGCTTAACAAAAGCTTAAGCCTGATACGGCGCGCCGGTCCGCGGCCATTATTGGCCGGAGCGGGGGCGTCTCGGGGGAGACAGGGGCCCTGTCCGCAAGGGCGGGGCCCTGTCCTTACCCTCCCGCAGGGCCCCTATCCGATCCGCATCGTCTCCGGTTCATCCACAACTTTATTCTCGACATGGCCGAGGCTATCGATCTCGATGCGCACCGTGTCGCCGGCCTTCAGCCATTTCGGCGGGTCGAACCCGGCGCCGACCCCGGCCGGCGTGCCGGTATAGATGACGTCTCCGGGCTCAAGCGTGAAAGCGGCTGTCAGGTGTTCGATCTGCGCGGCAATATCGTGGATCATCTGTGAGGGCTTGCCGGACTGGCGCAGCTCGCCGTTGACGTAGGTGCGGATCTCCGCGCCGGAAATGTCGCCCGCCTCGTCCGGCGTCACGATTGCGGGGCCGAACACGGCATGCGTGTCGAAGCCCTTGCCCATGATCATCGTCTGGCTCGCCTTCTGCCAGTCGCGCACCGAATAGTCGCCGCCAACGCAGAACCCAGCGACAATCTCCATGGCGCGCGCGCGCGGCACATGCCGGCCGTGCTTGCCAATGACCACGACGAGTTCGCCTTCATAG
Organism: uncultured Hyphomonas sp.; assembly: GCA_964643405.1. Classification (GTDB taxonomy): domain Bacteria; phylum Pseudomonadota; class Alphaproteobacteria; order Caulobacterales; family Hyphomonadaceae; genus Hyphomonas. The sequence continues at coordinate 6,672 of CAZXQD010000032.1, forward strand.
TCGAGCTGGACGGACACTTTCGGCAGGTGCACGGCGTCAAACGGACCGTTGGTGGCGGTCGCCTGCTTGTTGAACCATTTCTGCACTTCAGGTTTCGCCGTGTTGACGAAGCTGACACTCTCGGCCGCATGGGCGGCATAGTTGACGCCGATGCCCAGGATTTTTCCCGGCCGCGCGACCGGCGCGAGCAGCCTGACCGAGGCGAGAGGCAGCACGTCGCCCACCTTTTTTCCGGCCAGTGCCTCTACAAGTGTCAACCCGGCGACACGCTGCACGCGATCACCGTCAAGCCGTCCATAGGCAGCCTCTCCGGCATGTAGGAACCTGACCAGACGCATCGCGTTACTCTCCTGTCACACTCTATCGTCAATTGCATTGCGAAGCGTTCATGTCTCGTTGTGAACGCGTTTGGCAAGGGCTAGGGAGAGGGCCTTGTAAAGGGGTAGAGGCAATGCATCTCGGCGTTCGCGCGCAGGAAAGCTCGCTCAGCGACGTGTTTGCGCCCGGCGAGCGCCTGCGCATGCCGCCCTACCAGCGCAGTTATTCATGGGGCGAGTCCGAAGCGCTTGAACTGCTCGGCGACCTGCAGGAAGCGACAGAGGCGCAGATCCCGCACTTCATCGGCGCCGTCGTGTTCGTGCACGGCGAGGAGCCCGGCATACTGGAAATCGTTGACGGCCAGCAGCGCCTAACCACGCTGACCATCCTGATCTGCGTGTTGCGCGACCTCGAACCAGACAAGGACCGCGCGCGCAAGCTACACACACTGATCGCCGACGACGCGCGCCCGATCCTCGGCGAAGGCGCCAACTGGCGCATCGCTCTGAACTATCAGGACGGCGCCTTCTTCCGCGATACGATCCAGCGGCCCGGTGCAACCCTGGTCCTGGATGCCGACCCCGGCGAAAGCGAAAGCCAGGCGCGCATGGTGGCCAATGCCGCCGCGTTCCACAAGGAACTTGGCCAGATGACGCCCGAACAGCGCCGGGCACTGGCCGAGATCACGATGAAGGGCTGCGCACTTGTCCGCGTCGTCGTCGACAACAAGGACCAGGGCTTCAAGGTGTTCCGCGTACTGAACACGCGCGGCAAGGAGCCAGGCGCGCACGACATCATCAAGACCGAACTGTTCCAGCGCGCGCGTTTCACTTCGGCTGAAGCGGCCCGCTATGCCGAGCGCTGGGCCGAGCATGAGGCAACTCTCGGCGGCACGGCCTTTGACGACCTGCTACGCCAGATCCGGACCATCTTTGATCGCGGCACCAAGGGCGATATCGTCGCCGCGTTCCAGAAAGGCGCGCTTGCAAAATTCGATGCGCGCAAGTTCCTCGACGAGATGCTGCCCGCCTATGTGCGCGCCTATCGCCAGATCGAGACAGCACAGCTCGACGACACGCCCCGTTCGCAAGCCATAGCGAACTGCCTGCACCAGATGCGGGCGCTGGAACAACAGAACTGGCGCGCCCCTGCCCTGCATTTCCTCGCCGAGCGAGGCGTGGAAGATCCCGCAGCGCCGGAATTCTTCCAGAACCTCGAACGCCTCGCTTATGTGATGCAACTGCTGGTGCATGACCGCGACCAGCGCAGCCGCCGCTTTGCGCGGGTGACCGAAGCGGTGCGCAATGACCGTGTGCTGTTGTCGAAAACCGGCCCCTTTGCCATCTCGCGCGACGAAGCCAAGAAGACCCGCGAACGCCTGATCGGCCGTTTCGCCACATTCGGGCAGCGGCGCGCCATCGCCTTGCGCCTCTGCGCGGCGCTCGCAGGCGGGCGAACCATTCCGCCGGAATCGGACGCGACCGTGGAGCACGTCCTGCCCCGCACCATCCCCGATGACAGCCACTGGATGATCACCTGGCCCGACGCCGCCCGGCGCCGGGAACAGTGTGACACGATCGGCAACTTCGTGCTGCTGACCACCAAGGTGAACCAGAAAGCGGACAGGCTGGACTACCGCGCCAAGAAGGAAATCTACTTCAATGGCGGCGGCGGTCAGGAGTTTGCCCTGACGCGCGACCTGATGGAACAGGATGCGTGGACGCCAGAAATCGTCCGCAAACGGACGGAAAAGCTCGCCGGCATCCTCGCTGACGCCTGGGGCCTCTAGGCCTTACGGGCGCCGAAGCGCCTGACGGTAGAGATCAGCAGATCCAGCGCGAGCGCCGCCAGAAGCGTGAGGCCCGCCATCGGCAGGAATATGCCGAGCACAGCAATCAGCACCACTACACCAAACGCGAGGCGCTTGTCGCCGGGCATCGGCGGTGTGCCAAGACGGCCCTTGGGCCGCCGTCTCCACCACATGATGCCGCCCGTGACGCTGAGCAGGATCACGCCCAGCGCTGCGACGAGGCCGACGAGCTGGTTCAGCCAGCCGAACAGCGCACCTTCGTGGAAGGCGACGCCCAGCGCCATGAACCGGTCAACGGGGTTATGGTCGGTGAATTCGATGCGCATGATCTCGGCGCCGGTCCAGCGGTCATGATGGACGGTGACCCGGTCCGGGCGTGACGCCGCCATGGAGCGGACAGTCCAGACATCGTTTTCTCCGCGAGGGGGCTGCACTTCGACCGGCGGCGCATAGCGCTCCGGTTCGGCGATGCGCAGCACTTCTTCAAGCGAAAGCGGGCTGAGGCCCGTGCTACCGGCAGAAGCCGACTGCACGCCCACCTCAGCCACGCCCTTCCCCTGGTCCCAGAGTTCGGAACCCGTTCCTTGATCCATGCCTTCATGCATGGAATGATCTGTATGCGGCAGGCTTGATTCCAGCGTGACGAACCATTCCTGGCCGGGCTCCTTTAGCCCGGCGAGCGCCTTGGCCTTGTTGAAGCCGTCGCCCCAGACCTGCGTCCACGGAAGGCCGAAGAAGAGGATGATGAGGATGACGCCGCCAATCCAGGCGCCGCCCATGCCGTGGATCTTGCGCCAGGTTTCGCGCTTGCCGCGGCCTTCGCCGAATTTTGGAACGAAGACGCGCCAGGCGGGCAGATTGCGCGGCCACCAGAGGTAAATCCCCGTTATAATGAGGATGATCATCCAGCTCGCCATGATCTCGACGATGAGCGAGCCGCGGTCGCCGCCCAGAAGCGTACCATGGATGCGTTTGACGAAATTCATGAAGCGGTCGGGCGTCGCGACGCTATGCAGCACATCGCCGGTCGAGCGGTCGATCCACAGTGTGCGAGGCCCTGCGTCGCCGCGCAGGTCCAGTTCGACGGTCGGATCATCAGGCCGCGAGGGTATGTAGTACTTTCCGAGGCTTGCGCCGGGATAGGTCGCAAGCCCGGCTTCCAGCAGCGCATCCGCTGGCAGGGTTTCCCCCACCAGCGGCGCGGCGCGTGCATTGATCCGCGCTTCGACTGCCGCGTCGAATTGCGGTTTGAAAAGGTAGATCGATCCCGTCACCGCCAGGATGATGGCGAAGGGTATCACCATCAGCCCGGCGAAGAAGTGCCAGCGCCAGACGCGGTGCTGGAGCGTTGTGCGGACGGCGCTGGCCATGGATCAGAACCTCGCGCGGATACCGCCGAACACGGCGCGGCGTTCGACGGGGTAGTAGATGACCGAGGCGGGTGTTGCCGTAATCACCGCGCCGACATCGCCGGCCGCCTTCTCGTCCGCGAGGTTGCGGGTATCAAGGAAGATGTCGATATTGTCCGTCGCCTTGAAGCTGCCGGTCACACCGAGCAAGGTATAGCCGCCGGTCTGGGTCGTGTTGTTGTAGTCCGCATACGGGCCATCAGGCAGCCATTCGAGGTTCGGTGCAATGCTGAACCGGTCGCCGGTATACTTGATCTCCGCGCGGTAGACATGCTCCGGAACGACCGGAAGCGTGTTGTCGCCGTACTGGGCATCGCCCCGGAAGGAGAAGTCCGAATACTGATAGACCTGGCGCAGCGTGATGCGGTCGGTCAGGTCAAGCGACAGGCCAGCCTCAAGGCCCCGGTGGCGGGTCTTGTCGGCATTGAAGGTTGTTGCCGGGATGTCCGGTCCGACCGTGAACTGCAGCATCTCGCCGTCGATGTCGGCAGAGTAGATCGCCACGTCCCATTCTGCGATGCCCGCGCTGCCGCGCGTGCCGATTTCGGCCGTCCATGCCGTCTGCGCGTCCACTGGCACGAAGCTCGCCACCTGCGCAACTTCCGAGAAGCCCGGGAACTCGGCCGAGCGGCTGTAGTTCGCAAACAGCTGGATGTCCGGCGAGACTTCATAGAGCGCGCCGAACTTCGGCGAGAACTCATCGAACTCTGCAGAGCCCTTCACGTTCGTCGGAAGGCCGTTACTCAGCGTCAGCAGTTGTTCGCGCTTGCCTTCGGCATAGATCGCGCCGGCTACCAGCGTCAGCTTGTCGGTCACACCGTAGCGGCCTTCGGCATAGACGTTGCGCGTCCAGGCATCCTGGTCGGCAGCCTGGGTTTGCGCACCGCGCGAACCATTGATGTTTACAAAACGCTTGGCATCAACGTCGCCCTCGCGGGCTTCGGCGCCGATGGTCAGGCCAACGGGACCCGCCTGCCATTCGTAGCGGGTCCAGATGCCCTTATCGAGAGACGCGTTGTCGATAACCTGGAAGATCGGGTGATAGAGTTCCTTGTCGTTGAGCCAGAGACCTACGGCGAGGTTCGAGTTCTCGAAGTCGATGCGCGTCTGGTTCTGCACACGGATCGACTTGATGTCGCGGGCCTGGTCGCCGACGAAGTTACCCTGCTTCGGGTTCGACAGCACGGTGGCGATGTTCAGAGCGCCCGGCAGTTCCTGGTTGATGTCGTTGACGCTGGCGTAGAAGCGCGTGGTGATGTTGTCGGTGATGTCATAGCCGAAATTGCCGTGGAAGCGCACAGAATCGCGGTTTGCATGATCACGGTCTCCGTTTGACGTGTCCGCGCTGACGGCGGCCCAGGCGTCCCACTTCCCGGACGAAACGCCGCCCGATACGAGGCCGCGATAGGTGTCGAAGCTGCCGGCATCACCGCGCACATAGATGCCCGGCGCCGTGTCGCCCGTGGGCGTCACGCCATTGACGGCGCCGCCGAGCGTGCCCGAGCCGAAACGCAGCGCGTTGGCGCCGCGATAGACTTCGAGGTGATCGAAGAAGATCGGCTCGAGCTCCTGGAAGTCGCCATTGTCGTCGGCAAGGTTGATCGGTGCGCCGTCCTGCAAGAGCGTGATGCCGCGCATGTGGAAGCCGCGGCTGATACCGGAGCCGCGGATCGAGATGCGCACTTCCTGGCCGTAGCGCGGCTGGGTGTAGACACTTGGCGAGAAAGCGAGCGTGTCGCGCATCGAAACGAGGAAGCGGTCCGCATACTCCTCGTGGGTGATGACATCGGTGCCGCCCGGTGTGGCAGAAGCACGGGCCTGCGCTTCGGCTGCAGCTGCCGTCGAGGTGACGATGATGGTTTCTTCGATGCGGACCTGGTCTTCGGTGGCGTCGGCTTCCTGTGCGGCGGCCGGAAGGTTTGCCCAGGCAGCAAAACCAAGGGCGGAAAGGCTCAACGCGGAGCCCGATTTGAAGGTGAGTTTCATGGGTCTTGTCTTCAGATGAAAGTGATCCGGACGCGGGCGTCCGGCAGTCAGCCCCTCAAAGGAGGGACGGCCAGGATCAGGCTTTCATGAAGACGGGTGGGGCGCGTGAGCCGAGCGGTGGCCCGCGCGGCACGGCCCAGAAGCGCGCGTCGTTGCGCGGGGCGAATTCGGGAGCGGGCGCACTGAACGCCGGCGTATCGACAGCGGCGACCATCGGCAACGTGGCGCCTTGGGCCAATACGCAGTCATGGCAGTCGTGGCTGTTTTCCGGCTGGTCGCTGGCCGCCTTGTCCGCCAGCAGGTTGGCAAGGTCTGCCCCCAACGCGCGGGCGCTGGCGGACATGTCCTTGTCCGGCATGGCGCAGACGATGGCAGGAACGTCGCCGGGTCGCGACATGGCGGCCGCCATTGCCCCCGGCATCAATGCCTGGGACATGAGCGCGAGCATGGCCATCACACGCGCGATCAGGATGACGGAGTTTCCCCACATGCGCGGGGAAAATACCGGGTTCTGCAGATTGTCAAAGAGTCCGCTTCGCCGCAGGCGAGTGGCCGTCAAAAATTCCCCAACGGAAAGCCTAGCCGCTGCGGCTCGCCTCCCCTAGGGTCGCCCGCACAAACAAGCCTTTAAACAACATGAAGGGAGGCCACCATGAGCCTGTTCGATCTGAAGGGTAAATCCGCCATCATCACCGGCTCGTCGCGCGGCATCGGCCGCGCCATTGCCGAGGCGATGGCCGACCAGGGCGCCCGGGTCGTCATCTCGTCGCGCAAGCCCGGCCCCTGCCAGGAAGTCGCCGACGGCATCAACAAGAAGCACGGCGACGGCACAGCGATTGCCATTCCGGCCAACATCTCGTCTAAGGAAGACCTGCAGGCTATGGTCGACGAGACCAACAAGTCCTTCGGCAAGATTGACATCGTCGTCTGCAACGCGGCCTCGAACCCCTATTACGGCCCGATGGCGGGCATTTCGGACGATGCCTTCACAAAGATCCTTCAGAACAACATCATCTCGAACCACTGGCTGATCCAGATGTGCGCCCCGCAGATGCGCGAGCGCAAGGACGGCGCCATCATCATCGTCTCGTCCATCGGCGGCCTGCGCGCCTCGCCCGTGATCGGCGCCTACAACATCTCGAAGGCAGCAGACTTCCAGCTCGCCCGCAACCTCGCTGCCGAGTTCGGGGCCGACAATATCCGCGTCAACTGCATTGCACCGGGCCTGATCAAGACCGACTTCGCCAAGGCGCTCTGGGACAATCCGGAAACCCTGAAACGCGCCCTCACCGGCACCCCGCTGAAGCGTATCGGCGACCCGGAGGAGATCGCCGGCGCAGCGGTTTATCTTGCATCCAAGGCGGGCGCCTACATGACCGGCCAGATGCTTGTCGTTGACGGCGGCGCGACCGTTACCTGATGCGCACCGAACTCTCGGCCCAACAGACGGCCTTCTTCGCCCGGCTCCGGTCCGGAGAATGGGAACTGCCGCCGGGCATCCGCAATCTTGGCATCCGCCCGCAGGACTGGCTGAAGGAAGTTTCCTATGGCCGCGTGCTCTATCATTGGCCGAATGACGGCAGCCGCGACATCCAGCCGGACCGCGTGTTCGGCGGCTGGGTCGCAGGCCTTTCCGATCACATCGTCTCGATGACGATGGCGAGCGCGCTGGACGATGGCGAATGGTTCACCACGATGGAACTGCAGACGCGCATCCTGCGCCCGGTGCCGAACGGTCTGATCACCATCGAAGGCCGTCTCGTCAGCCGCGGCAAGACAACAGGCCTCGTCGAAGCCGACTGGTATGACGACAAGCGCCGCCATCTTGCGCGGATCACGGCCGCCAAGGCCATCCGGGCCATGTCGGAGCTTCGTCCGGGCGGCTGACGATGCGCATAGACGTGACCAAGGGCCTCAAGGATGACGGCATCCGCATAACCCGGGCGGATGGCTCGGCGGCCTCGACGCACTTCCCCAAGAAGGGCCCTTTCCCGCACGATCTCGTGCATATTGTGGTCGAGGAGACGCTTGGCCTGCGTAACGCTTTCTGGGGGATGATCGCGGCCGGCCGCCATCCCGAGGAAATCAGTGCGCTAGCGTCTTCCCTCGGCCATGCGAGCGCTGCCAAGGCGCACGTGCCAGACCCCTCGATCATCGAACTGATCCAGGCCGAAAGGCTGGTCGAGTGTTTCGAAGCCGAGATCTGGGGCGGGCCTGCAGCTCTTGAAGACCTTCAATCGGTCGCAGATGCCGCCTTCTCGGCATCGCTGGTGCCACGCGTGGTATTGTCGCCGGACGACGTTGCCGCCATTCGCAACCGCCTTACGGCCCTTCAGGCACAGTGGAACAGCCTGCCGCCCGGCGGCACGCTCGGCTGCGACTGGGCGTGAGGCAGAGCGCGCTGTATCTGCGCTTCCTCTTCCGGGCCCTCTGGACATTTCGACGTCAAACCACAATTGGTGGCGCAAATCGCAGGAAACTTTCCGAATGACATCCCCCGATCCCGCACCGCGCAAGGATCCGCTGCTCGAGCGGGCCATCGAGCAAGTCATCTTCTCCAGCCGCTGGCTGATGGCCCCCATCTATCTCGGGCTGATTGCCGCTCTCGGCATCCTGCTGGTGATCTTTTTTCGCGAACTGGCGGTGACCTTGCCGACCGTCCTGACGATGGAGGAGGAAGATGCAATCCTGCTGGTCTTGACGCTGGTCGACATTTCCCTCGCCGGCAACCTCGTGCTGATCATCCTCTTCTCAGGCTATGAGAGTTTTGTTTCGAAGATCGGCCCGGCCGACCACCCGGACCGTCCGAGCTGGATGGGCAAGCTGGACTTTTCAGGTCTCAAGACGAAGCTGATCGCCTCGATCGTCGCCATCTCGGGTATCCACCTTCTCAAGATCTTCATGGACCTCGGCAAATATACCGAGACCCAGTTGCTCTGGTATACGATCATCCACCTCACCTTCGTCGCGTCCGGTATCGGCTTTGCCGTGATGGACCGGATAGACGTCCGCGGCGGCCCGAAGAAGTAGCCTGCCTGAAATCGGGTTTGTGACTTGGGCTGCGCCGCACGCGCAGAACGTGTCCATATTGTAATGCAAATAATGCCGTCCTGGTGCGTTGTTCCCGCATCCACATCAGGAGGCAGACATGAAGAAGCCCTTGAAATATCTGGCCTTGGCCGCTGCAGTTGCACTCACGGCCGGGATGGCCGACCGTCATGCGTTCGCGCAGATCAGCCTTGGCGTTGGCGTGCCGGATGTCGAAGTAGATGTCGGAACGCGCGAGGAGCGCTTTGCCGAGCCATATATGTATGACGGGTACCATTCGGGTCTCTGGCATACGCGCGGCGAGGTGCACCGGGCCCGGACTTGGGATGCGCGCTATCGCGGCTATGATTGCTACGAAGCCTTTCAGTACACGTATGAACGCGGCGAGCGCGTGCGCTATGAATCGACGTTCTGCTATGATGAACGCGACCGTCCGCGCGAAGTCCGCGAAACGCGGATGGTCGTACGCGTCGATTGATCAGGCGACGTGATACCGGATGGAGCCCCGCGTCACCACGGCGCGGGGCCTCGTCACGGCAAGAGCAGGCAGGCATCACCGTAGGAGTAGAACCGGTAGCCTTCGTGGATTGCGTGCGCATAGGCGGCCTGCATCACGTCCGTGCCCATCAGTGTACAGACGAGCATGAACAGGCTTGATTCCGGAAGGTGGAAATTCGTCATCAGCGCATCGGTCGCCCGGATACGGTCTCCCGGCTTCAGGAAAATATCCGTCGGCCCGGTCGCCGCATGCAGCGTGCCGTCGTTGTCGGCACAGCTCTCGAGCGTGCGCATCGCCGTTGTCCCGACCGGCACGATGCGCCGGCCCGCGGCACGCGCCGCGTTCAGCCGCGCGGCCACCTCAGGCGTCAGGCGCCGCCATTCCTCATGCAGCTTGTTCTCCGCAAGATGCTTCTCTTCGAGCGGCTTGAAGGTGCCCAGGCCGACATGCAGGCGCACATATTCCCGCATGATGTTCGCCGCATCGATCTCATCGAGCAGGCGCGGTGTGAAATGCAGGCCCGCGGTCGGCGCTGCAACGCTCGCGGCTTCTTCTCCAGCAAACTTCGTCTGATAAGTCTCGCGATCCCTGGCATCTGCCGGGCGGCGGCGGGCGATGTAGGGCGGCAGCGGCATGGCGCCGTGCGCGTCCAGCGCAGCCTCCAGCGCATTGCCTTCGCGATCAAACGTCAATTCGATCTCGCCGCCTTCTCGCCGTCCGCTGATCGCGGCCGAAAATCCGTCGGCGAAAAGGATCGTGTCGCCTTCCTTCAACCGCCTGCCCGGCCGCGCCAATGCCAGCCAGCAGCGCGCGTCGATCCGCTCGACGAGGTTTGCATCCACTGCGACATCGCGGCTGACGCCGTCCCGCGCCGGACGCACACCCTTCAGAGCCGACGGCAGCACGCGGGTATCGTTGAAGACCAGTACGTCACCCGCCGAGAGGTAGCGCGGCAGGTCGCGCACGCCGGCATCCTCCAGCCGCCCATCGCCATGCACCACCAGCAGCCGCGCCGCATCCTGCGGCTCAGCCGGGCGCAGCGCGATCAACGCCTCGGGCAGATCAAAACTGTAGGGGCTAAGGTCCATGCCCGCGCTCTTCGCGCAGGCATGGCCGGAGCGTCAAGCCTGCGCTTACTTCACGATCGCCGGAATGGGCGGCAGCTCGCACACGTCGACCTCGCCCTTGGTCGCCAGTTCGGATTTGAAAGCTTCGGTATCCGTGCGCAGCACCCAGGCTTTCGGCCGCTTGGCTTCCGGAATGTCGGCCGCGATCTTCACGGAAGTCAGAAGGTCAGGATCGTCCACCGTCCCGCTGCCCGGCGCGCCTTTTTTCAGTGCCTTGACCACATCCTGCCCGGCAATCACCCGTCCCCAGGACGTGTACTGCTTGTCGAGATGGGGCGAGTGTTCGCGCATCAGGAAGAACTGCGTATCCGCCGAATTCGGATCACTCGTCCGCGCGGTCGACAGAACGCCGCGGCAGTGCGGGATCGAGGTGCCGACAAATCCGTCTGCGGACATTTCCGCGAAGAAGGCCGGTTGCGTCAGCATCGGGAAGCCCTTGAGGTAGCCAGTCTTGCCGGTGTCTTCCGGCCCGATCACGGCATCGAGAGGCATCTTGGTGACATCGCGGCGGATTGTGAACTCGCCCGGAATGCCCGGCCAGCCCGGATCGGCACCCTTCTTGGCCCAGACATCGCCGCCCTGTGCCATGAAATCGTCGATCACCCGGTGGAAGGTCGTGCCATCGAGATCGCCGGATTTGATGATCTTGGTGAACTGGGCGAAGTGTTTCGGCGCCATGTCGGGGAAGGCCTCGACCAGGATGCGCCCCTTGGTCGTCTCGAATACCAGGAGGTTGGCCGGATCGACCGCGCGCCAGCTCGCCTCATCCGGCGTCTCGACACCTGCGCCGATGGTCCAGGCCGAAGGCGGGGTTTCCCCGCATGCAGGCAAGGCCAGCCCGAAAAGGCCAGCCGCAATTCCAAACGCCAGTCGTTTCATTTTCCGTACTTCTCCAACAACGCCGTCTTCACGTCAGGCGTGACGAACGGCGTGATGTTGCCGCCGAGGCTCGCGATTTCCTTCACGAGCCGGGAGGCAACGGCCTGATGGCGAACATCCGCCATCAGGAAGACGGTTTCAATGTCGGGATTCAGTTGCTCGTTCATCGCGGTCATCTGGAACTCGTATTCGAAGTCCTGGACCGCGCGCAGGCCGCGCACGATGATCTGGGCGCCGCAGGCCTCGGCAAACTTCATCAGCAGGCCATGCATGGGCAGCACGCGGATTTCCGCCAGCCCGGGGCCGTTCAGCTTGGCGCACTCGGCCTTAACCATCGCCACGCGTTCATCCAGCGTGAACAGCGGCTTCTTCGACTCGTTGACGGCCACGCCAATCACCAGCTCGTCCACCAGCTTCATGGCCCGGCCAAAGATATCGATATGGCCGATGGTCGGCGGGTCGAATGTCCCGGGGTAAAGTCCGATACGGCGCATTCGCCTGCCTCCTGTGGGTCCGTCCAGTTGTCCGGCAGCGCGTCAGCCCTGTCCGCCTAGGTCCTTATCCATACCGGCTTCACCGTCTTCGACAAGCCGGGCAACCGAAACAACCTTCTCGTCCCCGCTCGTGCGCAAGACCCAGACACCGCCGGTCGAACGCCCGGCAATCCGGATCTGGTCAACCGGCGTGCGGATAAGCTGACCGGCATTGGTCACCAGCATCACTTCGTCGCCTTCGCCCACAGGGAAAGACTGCGCCACGCGCTTGATCGGACCGCCCTTCTTGTCGCGGCCCCAGATATTCTGGGCGACAAGGCCTTTGCCGCCGCGCCCGGTGACGCGGTAGTCGTAGGCGGACGAGCGCTTGCCCATGCCGTCATCGGCCACGGTGAAGATGAATTCCTCGGCCGCGCCCAGCGCTGCAATGCGCTCGGCAGACAGCGCTGCCTCGGCCACGGGCTCCTCATCGTCCTCGGAGATTTCCTCTTCCTCGCCGGTCGCAGCGCGCCGCATCGCGGCAGCGTGCTTCAGGTAGGCGCGCGCTTCCTCGGAGGTCACGTCCATGTGTCGCAGGATCGCCATCGAGATCACTTCGTCGCCATCCGCGAGGCGGATGCCGCGCACACCGGTCGAATCCCTGCCCGCAAACACGCGCACTTCTGTCACGTCGAATCGGATGCACTGGCCGAGCGCGGTCGTCAGCAGCACGTCTTCCTTGTCGGAACAGACCTGTACCGAAACAATGCCGTCGCCGGGATCAAGCTTCATTGCGATCTTGCCGGCGCGGTTCACGCGAATGAAGTCCGCCAGCTTGTTGCGGCGCACGTTGCCACTGCGCGTGGCAAACATCACGTCCAGCGTCTCGGCAGCATTCTCGTCTTCCGGCAGCGGCATGATGCTTTCAATGCGTTCGTCCGGGGCCAGAGGGAATATGTTGACCAGCGCCTTGCCGCGCGAGGTCGGCCCGCCGACGGGCAGGCGCCAGACCTTTTCCTTGTAGACGAGACCGGCGGACGAGAAGAACAGGATCTCCGTGTGCGTCGTCGCGGTGAACACGCGCACGACGAAATCCTCGTCCTTCATGGCCATGCCGGAGCGGCCCTTGCCGCCACGGTTCTGCGTCCGATAGGCGGCCAGCGGCGTACGCTTGACATAGCCGCCATGCGTCACCGTCACGACCATGTCCTCGACTTCGATGAGGTCTTCGTCGTCCATGTCGACGCCGCCTTCGGTGAAGCTCGAACGCCGCGGCACGGCGAACTTTGTCTTCACCTCGTTCAGCTCGCCCTTGATGATCTCAAGGATGCGCGGGCGCGAGCGCAGAATCGCCAGCAGGTCCGCAATCTTCTCGGCAAGGCCTTTGGCCTCGTTGCCGATCTCGTCGCGGCCGAGGCCGGTCAGGCGGTGCAGCGGCAGGTTCAGGATGGCGCGGGCCTGCTCGTCCGACAGGTAAATCGTGCCGTCTTCCGGGCCGCGGCGCGTGCGCCGGTCGGCGATCAGGTCGATCAGCGGGCCCATGTCCTGCTGCGGCCAGGCCTTATCCAAGAGGCGCTCGCGCGCCGTTGCCGGATCGGGCGAATTGCGGATGATGCGGATGATCTCGTCAATGTTGGCGACAGCCAGCGCAAGGCCGACCAAAACGTGCGCACGGTCGCGCGCTTTGCCGAGCTCGAACTTGGTGCGCCGGACGACGACTTCCTCACGGAAGGTCACGAAATACTCGAGCACCTTGCGCAGGTTCATCAGTTCCGGCCGGCCGCCGTTCAGCGCCAGCATGTTCACGGCAAACGAGCTCTGCATCTGGCTGAACCGGTAAAGCTGGTTCAGCACCACGTCGGCGCTCGCATCCTTCTTCAACTCGATGACCACGCGAATGCCGTTGCGATCGGATTCGTCGCGCAGGTCCGAGATCCCTTCGATTTTCTTTTCACGGACGAGTTCGGCAATCTTGGTGATCATCGCCGCCTTGTTCACCTGATAAGGAATTTCGGTGACGATGATGGCTTCGCGGTTGTTCTTGGCCTTTTCGATTTCCGTCTTGGCACGGACGATCACGCTGCCGCGCCCGGTCATCAGCGCCTTGCGGCTGCCGGAGAGGCCCATGATCAGACCACCGGTAGGGAAATCCGGACCGGGAACGATCGAGCAGAGCGCATCTTCCTCGATCGCCGGATTGTCGATCAGCGCGAGCGTTGCGTCGATGATTTCGCCGAGGTTATGCGGCGGGATATTGGTCGCCATGCCGACTGCGATGCCGCCGCCGCCATTGACCAGAAGGTTCGGGAACTGCGCCGGCAGGACGACCGGCTCCTTCTGCGAGCCGTCATAGTTCGGCTGGAAATCGACCGTGTCCTTGTCGATATCGGCGAGCAGGTAAGTCGCCTCCTTCGTCATCCGGCTCTCGGTGTAGCGCATGGCCGCCGGCGGATCATTGTCGATCGAGCCGAAATTGCCCTGCCCGTCGACCAGCATCACGCCCATCGAGAAAGGCTGCGCCATGCGCACCAGCGCGTCATAGATCGCGCTGTCGCCATGCGGGTGGTAATTACCCATCACCGCACCGACGATGTTGGCGGATTTCTTGTACGGCTTGTCGGGCGTATTGCCGTTCTCGTTCATCGCGAACAGGATGCGCCGGTGCACCGGCTTCAAACCGTCGCGAACATCCGGCAGCGCGCGGCTGACGATCACGCTCATCGCATAGTCGAGATAGGAAGACTTGAGCTCCGTCTCGATCGAGATCGGTTCGATTCCGTCTTGCGGACCCGCGCCATTTGCCGGGATTTCCGGCTGGTCCGGAGGGGTCGTGGGGTCGCTCATGGGATGGCCTTCTGCTTGTCTCCGGCGGTGTCTTGAACAGGGGTTCCGAATCGCCGTTTTTCGCTGGCTTCGACCCTAGCAGCCGGGCCGCTCCGGGGCTACCGTTCAGTCGCCGGAAAATGCAGTCCTCACCGGGCTTTTCGGCCCATTTCAGCCCCTGTCGCGGAGCCGACTGCCATGCCCCAGAAACGCCCCTCCGGAATCACCCGCCGCGCCGCCGTTTCCGGCCTTGGCGCAGGCCTCCTCGCCGCCGCCTGCAAGGCGTCGCCAGCGTCAGAAAACTCGCCCGTCGCGGGAATCCCGAAGGGCTGGTCGCCGGGCAGCGCGCTGCCATTCCCCGTGCAGGAAATCTATCCCTGCGCCCATGACGGGGCAGTCCACCTGGCGGGTGGTTTCGTGGCTACGGATGGCCGCATCACCGGACCTACCGACAAGCATCATTTCTGGCGCCCGGACGGGAAGGGATGGCGCCCGTCCACGCCCCTGCCTGCCGCCCGCCACCACCCACACCTTGCCAGCTGGCGCGGCCAGCTCTGGTCCTTTGGCGGCTTTGAATCGCCAGCGCCCGACGCCATCTGGACCATGCAGGCGAGCGGCTGGGTATTCGACACAGCCGCCGGCAGCTGGTCACCCGCCCCGGCGCTGCCGCTGCCTTGCGCCGAAACCGTCATGCTCACCGGTGGCACAGGACTCCTCCACCTTGCGGGCGGACGCTCGCCCGCCGCCAGCGCGAATGCCAACTGGCAGGACCAGGCTGACCAGATGCATCATTTCGTGATGGACGACCCGCGAGGCCCCTGGCGCGAAGCCGCGCCCTGCCTCACCGCCCGCAACAGCGCCGCAGGGGCCGTGCTGGATGGCCGCCTGCACATCGTCGGCGGGCGCAGCGTCGCGGGCGGCAACACCGCCGCGCATGAAGTCTATGAACCCGCCGAGGACCGCTGGCGCACCGCTGCCCCGATGCCTCAGGCGCAAGGCGGCCTCGCGGCTGCCGAACTCGGCGGCAGGCTCTACGCTTTCGGCGGCGAGTATTTCGACAATGGTGGCGGCGTCTATCCCGAGGCCTGGGCCTACGATCCTGCCACGGATAGCTGGTCCGCCCTCGAGCCGATGCCCCATCCGCGCCATGGGCTCGGCGCCGTCACATTGGACGGCGTCATCCATGTCATCGGCGGCGCGCTGAAGGCCAGCGGCGTCGAGACAAGTGCGATTGTGGAACTATACAGGCCCTAGAACGGGATCTCGTCGTCGAGATCCTGGCTGAAGCTTTCCTTCGGGCCGCTCATCTGACGGCTGCCGCCGCCACCGCCGGAATAACCCATGTCGCGGTCGCGGCCCCCGCCGCCGCTTGCGCCGCCGCCTTCGCCGCGCCCGTCGAGCATGACGAGGGTTGCATCATAGCCCTGCAGAACGATCTCGGTCGTGTAGCGGTCGTTGCCGTCCTTGTCCTGCCACTTGCGGGTCTGCAGCTTGCCTTCGAGGTAAACCTTCGAGCCCTTTTTCAGGTAGCTCTGCGCCACCTTGATCAGGCCTTCCGAAAAGATCGAGACAGCGTGCCACTCGGTTTTTTCCTTGCGCTCGCCCGTGGCCTTGTCGCGCCAGTTCTCGGATGTCGCGATCCGCAGGTTGCAGACCTGCCCACCATTCTGGAACTGCTTCACTTCGGGGTCCGCCCCGAGATTGCCCACCAGGATCACCTTGTTTACCGAGCCCGCCATGAGGACTTCTCCGTTCTGTCTGTTTCGCTGTCGATTCGAACGCTTGTACGCTTTTGCCGCCCGGATGTCGCCTCGCAGGCGATGAATTCCACCGGTGCCTGCACCTTTTGCCCAAAAGCAGCCCGCACGACATGTTCACATTTTGTTCTTGTCGTCAACCGGGACTCGCGGCACAGATAGTCAAAAGGCTGTTTCGCCGGTGCTTGTTTTGAAGAGATCAGTTGATGCCCGACGCCCTCACTGCTTTTGTTGCTTCTGCCATGCTCGTCTTGGCCATTGCCTGGTTCGTGGTCATATCCCGGGCGATGGCCAATACGGCCAAGGTCGAGTCTTTCTTCTTCGGCGTGAAACCGCCTGAAGACCCAGTATAATCCCTTTTCTTCTGCCCATCCTCCCGAGCGAGCCCCGATCCCATGGCCGAGTCCCCCTTCATCCGCGTGCGCGGCGCCAAGGAACACAATCTCAAGAACATCGACGTGGACATCCCGCGCGGTGAGCTTGTGGTAATGACCGGCCTGTCGGGTTCCGGCAAATCCTCACTGGCCTTCGACACGATCTATGCGGAGGGCCAGCGCCGATATGTCGAGTCGCTCTCGGCCTATGCGCGCCAGTTCCTCGAGCTCATGCAGAAGCCGGATGTCGAATCCATCGAGGGCCTCTCGCCTGCCATCTCGATCGAGCAGAAGACGACCAGCCGGAACCCGCGCTCCACCGTCGGCACCGTCACCGAGATCTATGACTACATGCGCCTCCTCTGGGCCCGCGTTGGCGTGCCCTATTCGCCGGCCACCGGCCTGCCGATCGAAAGCCAGACCGTCAGCCAGATGGTCGACCGGACGATGGAGCTGCCCGAAGGCACACGCCTCTACCTGCTCGCCCCGATCGTCCGTGGACGGAAAGGGGAGTACCGCAAGGAATTCGCCGAGCTGCTGAAGAACGGCTTCCAGCGTGTCAAGGTCAACGGCACCTTCCACGAACTGGAAGACCCGCCGAAACTCGACAAGAAGTTCAAGCACGACATCGACGTGGTGGTCGACCGCATCGTCGTGCGTGCCGGCATGGAACAGCGCCTCGCCGAAAGCTTCGAGACCGCGCTTGGCCTCGCCCAGGGCATCGCCATCGCCGAGTATGCCGACATCGCCCCCGGCGAGACGGAGCCGAAGCGCATCAATTTCAGCGCCAATTTCGCCTGCCCGGTCTCCGGCTTCTCGATTCCCGAAATCGAGCCACGCCTTTTCTCCTTCAACAATCCGTTCGGCGCCTGCCCATCCTGCGACGGCCTCGGCGAGCAGCTGAAGATCGATCCCGCGCTCGTTGTGCCGGACAAGGATCTCGGCCTGCTCGACGGCGCCATCGCGCCTTGGGCGAAATCCACCTCGCCCTACCAGACGCAGACGCTGCAGGCCCTCGCCGCGCATTACCGCTTCGACCTGACCAAGCCCTGGAACAAGCTGCCCGAGAAGATCCAGGACATCATCCTCCATGGCACCGGCGATGAGGAAGTCCAGTTCCTCTATGATGACGGCATGCGCAGCTACAAGACGAAGAAGACCTTCGAGGGCGTGATCCCGAACCTTGACCGGCGCTACCGTGAAACGGACTCGGCCTGGGTGCGCGAGGAGATCGCGCGCTTCCAGTCTGCCGCGCCGTGCCCGGCCTGCGGCGGCAAGCGCCTGAAGCCGCAAGCGCTCGCCGTGAAGATTGCGGGCCTCGACATCTCGCAGGCGGGCGAATTCTCCATCCGCAAGGCAGGCGACTGGTTCGGCGGTGTCAGCAAGACGCTGACGAAACAGCAGAAGGAAATCGCCGCGCGCATCCTGAAGGAGATCAACGACCGGCTGAACTTCCTCAATGATGTCGGCCTCGATTACCTGTCGCTCGGCCGTGCCTCCGGCACGCTGTCCGGCGGCGAAAGCCAGCGCATCCGTCTCGCCTCGCAGATCGGCTCCGGCCTCACCGGCGTGCTCTATGTGCTGGACGAGCCGTCCATCGGCCTGCACCAGCGCGACAACGAGCGCCTGCTGCAAACCCTCCGCAGGCTGAGGGATCTCGGCAACTCGGTCATCGTGGTCGAGCATGATGAGGACGCGATCCTCACCGCCGACCATGTGATCGACATGGGCCCGGCCGCCGGCGTGCACGGCGGCGAGATCATCGCCAGCGGTACACCTGAAGAAGTGATGGCGAACCCGAAAAGCCTGACAGCGGATTACCTGAACGGTACGCGTGAAATCCCGATCCCGAAGCGCCGCCCGGTCACCAAGGGCTCGCGCAGCCTCGTCGTGAAAGGCGCGACCGGTAACAACCTCAAAAACGTCACCGCCTCGATCCCGCTCGGCACGTTCACCTGCGTCACCGGCGTCTCCGGCGGCGGCAAGTCCACGCTGATAATCGAGACGCTCTACAAGGCGCTCGCCCGCAAGCTCAACGGGGCATCGGATTCGCCGGCGCCTTATGAAAGCCTCGAGGGGTTGCAGCATCTCGACAAGGTCATCGATATCGACCAGTCGCCGATCGGCCGCACGCCGCGTTCAAACCCCGCGACCTATACCGGCGCCTTCGGCCCGATTCGCGACTGGTATGCCGGCCTGCCCGAAGCCAAGGCGCGCGGCTACCAGGCCGGCCGTTTCAGCTTCAACGTGAAGGGCGGCCGCTGTGAGGCGTGCCAGGGCGACGGCGTCATCAAGATCGAAATGCACTTCCTGCCGGACGTGTACGTCACATGCGAGACCTGCAAGGGCAAGCGCTATAACCGCGAGACGCTGGAAGTCATGTTCAAGGGCAAGTCGATTGCCGACGTGCTGGACATGACGGTGGAAGACGGCGCGAAATTCTTCGCCGCCGTTCCAGCGATTGCATCAAAGCTCGACACGCTGAACCAGGTCGGTCTCGGCTATGTTAAGGTTGGCCAGCAGGCCACAACGCTTTCAGGTGGTGAGGCGCAGCGCGTGAAACTCGCCAAGGAGCTTTCGAAACGCGCCACCGGCCGTACGCTCTACATTCTCGACGAGCCGACCACAGGCCTGCATTTCGAGGACGTGAAAAAGCTGCTGGAAGTTCTCCACGAGCTGGTCGATGCGGGGAACACGGTGCTGGTGATCGAGCATAACCTGGACGTGGTCAAAACCGCTGACTGGGTGCTGGACCTCGGCCCGGAAGGCGGCGATGGCGGCGGCAGGTTGATCGCGGCGGGCACGCCGGAAGAGATCGCTGCCAATCCCGAAAGCCATACCGGCCGCTTCCTTGCCGAAACCTTCCGCCGTCAGGACGAGCGCCGCGCCCAGCGCAACAAGCGCGCGAAAGCGGCGGCAAAAGCTCCGCCTGCGGACGAGAAGGCGAAAAAACCTGCGAATAAATCAAAGGCAGGTGCAGGAGCGAAATAGCCTAGCCGAAGGTCTCGGACAGCATCGTCCCGCCCTGCAGGCTGTCCTGACGCACGACCCAGGCGGCAGGGCCTCCGAGAGCGTGGGCGAAAATGCTCTGCACCATCATCACGAGATACATGGCAAAGGCCAGAGGGCCCCAGAAGCTCGGCTGCGCCATCGTGGCCAGAACCGCGTCTGCGGTATCCGGGCCCGCGCTCGAATCCAGGGTCGGCGCGATCATGATGAAACCGAGCACGCCCACGGCGCCGTAAGCGAGGATCGACAGGAGGGTGAAGCCGAGGAACAGCATGAAATAGCTGCCCGTCAGCCCCCAGCCATTCCCCTTGGTGACATTCCAGGCTTCGAAGAAGCGGATCTGCCGGTCACGGATGGTCAGCGCCGAGGCCGGCGAGAGGCGGGCGAAGAGCCAGAGTGCCGCGACAATTCCGATGAGGAATACGAGGGCGCCGGCAATCACGCCGGCCGTAACGCCCACGGTGGCGCCGATGATGGCCCCTGGAATGATTGCGCCAATCGCAATCGCGATATAGCCGACAATGAGGAATACGCCCCAGATCATGCCGACGAGCGCCAGGCGTCCCTCATCCGCACCGATCCGGACACGAAATCCTTCCGCGCGGATATAGCGTCGCTGGCTCGCACCCTCGAACAGGACCCAGATTGCCAGCGAGACGGGAATCATCAGCAGCGAGCCGAGATTCGACTGCATCGATGCCGCGTTCAGTTCATCCGTATACGCCGTAATATCCCCATCGTTTTCCACAAATGCCCGCAGGTAGATTTCATAGATCGGCGCCTGCAGCCACAGGCCGAAGACCTGCATGACCAGCGTTGCTGCCGCGTAGACCAATGCAAATTGCATCAGGAAGCCGCGCGGACCCTCCGTGCGCAGGAAATGCAGCGTCGCGCCGTCGAGGCTGGGCCTGGGGTCGGTCATGCGGTTTCTCCGGCGGTGTCAATTGAAGGCTTCAAGCTGGTTCTCCTGCTCGATGCCGCCGCGCGGATCGTGCCGCACGGCGAAGGCGGCAGGCCCGCCCACGGTATGCTGCAGCAGGCCTTGAACAAACATCAGCACAAAGCCATAGATCGACAGCGGGACCAGCACTTCCGGTGTCATCAGCAATTCCATGATGTCCGAGCCCGACTCGGCACGCTCCACCACGATCATCATCGCAGGCATAAGACCGATCTGTGCGATGCCACTGATCACCTGGGCCACCAGGCTGCCGCAGATCGACAGGATCACATAGGCACCAAGGATCGGCCAGAAGCGTCCGCGCGAGACGTTCCAAGCATCGAGGAAACGCACCTCGCGGGCACGGACCGTCAGCGCGAAGCAGGGCGCGAGCCGGGTTGCAACGAATATGTAGAGCGGGGTCAGGAGCAGGAAGAGGCCCATTGCCCCGAACGTGGGCGCGACGATGCGCTGACCGATCTCCTCGTCGTTCAGCCCTTCTGCAGCGCCCTCGAAAGCGGCCCATATGCCGCCGAATATCAGCCCGAAAGGCAGTATCCAGATCAGCACTGTCATCAGTGCCCAGAGCAGGCCGACAATCATCATGCGTACTTCGTCGGGACCGAAGCCGAGCGAGAAGCCTTCGTCGCGCACATACCGGCGCTGCGACGCGGTCTCGAAAACCGCCCACACGACCCAGTATATCAGTATCGAGACGCCATACCAGGGTATCAGCTGTCCGAAGGTGCCGAAAATGGTGTTCATCGCCGTATCCGGATCAGCCTCCGGATCGAGCGCTTCGACCATGTTGATCCAGGCGATGAAGTCGTCGACCGCCAACCAGCCGACGACGCCGGTGATCAGTAGGGATACGGAGGCGAAAGCGAAGGCGAAAATCCAGGGGAAGCTGGCAATGTGCGGCGCTGAAAAGGGCCAGCTGAGTGCGCCTTCGAAGGTGAAACCCTTTTTCACGGCCTTGTCCCTCCTGTCTGCGCAGGAAGCCTAGCCGTGTTCACCCGGTGCAATCAACCGGGTGTCTTGCCCGCTGGCTCAGGCCGCAGGCGCCGCCATGCCGCAACGGCCATGCCGTGCCCTGCAAGCAGGAAGGGCGTAAAGAGAAGGATGGCTGCGGCGCCTTCGATGAAGTGGCCCGCACTTGTGTCTGGCAGCGAAGCCCTGAGCGCCGCATTGGCGCCAAGGCCTGCAGCGAAGGGGAGCACATGCGTGGCCAGCGACGCCAGTGCCAGCGGCCTCAGCTGATGGCGTGTCCACGGGAAGGTGATGAAGACATGGGCCTTGCCCGTGTCGATGGTGGCTGCGCCGTAGAGCGCAAGGCGCAGCGCAAAATAGGCAAGCACGGCGAAGCCCGCTGCGGCGACGAACAGGTAGACCACGCCATAGGGCGTCGGCAGCATGTCGAGGAAGGCCTGCTGAACCAGTTCCGGGGGCGCATCGCCGGTCAGGTCGTACTTGCCCTGCGCCTCGATCAGGATGCCCGGCAGGATCAACAGAAAGAAACCGACGAAAAAGCCGATGAACAGGAAGGCGAGATAGACCGCCGAGTTGGCATGCGCGAGCGCGAGGAAACCGCCAGGGCGCGGGCCGATCAGGCTGCGGTAAAGGCCGCGCGAGAGCTGGATTCCGGCGCCGAAGGCGAGGATAGCCATGGCGAACGGCGCGGCGAGATTGCCGTCCAGATGCAGGCTGAGGCTGTAGAATCCGCCCGCCAGCGCGAAGAGGCCGAGCCAGCGCAGGTTCGGGCCCAGCGCGGCGAGGCCGTGCTTCCAGCCTTCCTTCACAAGGTTTCGTGCGGAGATGCGGCGTGTCATGCGCCGCAGAGGTAATTCGCCCTTGCCCGAGGGGCAAACGCCATCTTGACGCGCCCGGCCCCTCTGGCCCATGTCGCCCTCATGACCCTGAAACCCATCCACGTGATTGGCGGCGGCATGGCCGGCTCCGAAGCCGTCTGGCAGATCGCCTCGGCGGGCGTGCCCGTGATCCTGCATGAGATGCGGGGGACCCGCGGCACCGAGGCCCACCAGACGGACCGGCTGGCCGAACTTGTCTGCTCCAACTCCTTCCGCTCGAACGACCATACGGCGAACGCCGTGGGTGTGCTGCATGAGGAAATGCGGCGCGCGAACGGAATTATAATTTCGACGGCGCGTGACCATCAGGTGCCGGCGGGCAGCGCGCTGGCGGTGGACCGCGAGGGCTTTGCCGAGGCGGTGACGGAAAAGCTGGAAGCCCATCCGCTGGTGACGATCGTGCGCGAGGAGATCGACGGGATTCCCCCGGAAGACTGGGACTCGGTGATCGTGGCGACCGGGCCGCTGACTTCGATTGCGCTGGCCGAAGCGATCCGCGCGCATACTGGCGAGACGGACCTTGCTTTCTTCGATGCGATTGCGCCGATCGTCTATCTCGACACGATCGACATGGACAAAGCGTGGCGCCAGAGCCGCTATGACAAGGCGGGACCTGGCGGCGATACGGCAGCCTACATCAATTGTCCGATGACGGAGGAAGAGTATAACCGCTTCCTCGACGCGCTGCTGTCGGCGCCGAAAACCGAGTTCAAGGACTGGGAAAAGAACACACCCTATTTCGAAGGCTGCCTTCCCATCGAGGTGATGGCGGAGCGGGGGCGGGAGACGCTGCGCTTCGGCCCGATGAAACCCATCGGTCTTACAAACGCGCACAATCCCACTGTGAAAGCGCATGCCGTGGTGCAGCTGCGGCAGGACAACGCGCTGGGCACGCTGTGGAACATGGTCGGCTTCCAGACCAAGCTGAAGCATGGCGCGCAGACCGAAGTGTTCCGGATGATCCCCGGACTGGAACATGCCGAGTTTGCGCGGCTGGGCGGCATTCATCGCAACACGTTCCTGAACTCGCCAAAGCTATTGGACAAACAGCTCCGCATGAAGACGATGCCGCGGCTGCGCTTCGCCGGACAGGTGACGGGCGTGGAAGGCTATGTCGAGAGCGCTGCGATGGGACTTCTGGCAGGGCGCCTCGCCGCTGCCGAGCGGCTTGGCCGGAAACTGGCGGCCCCGCCGCCGACCACAGCAATGGGCGCGCTGGTCAATCACATCACGGGCGGACATCTTGCCGAAGGGCAGACCTTCCAGCCGATGAACGTGAATTTCGGCCTGTTCCCGGACATCGAGGATTATTCGAAGACCGGCCCTGACGGCAAACGCCTGAAGGGCAAGGACAAGGGCAAGGCGAAGAAGATGGCACAGGCTGTGCGGGCGCTTGAGGACTTTGATGCCTGGCTTGCTGGTGAAGCCGTGGTGGCGGCGGAGTAGGTTGTGCGGGTGGCGGGTTTTGCAGGTTTTCCGAATTGAAAAGGCTTTTTTGCCTGTGGTTCCGTGGACGGAGGTGTCGCACAGGAACTGGCCGGGCAACTTGTAATGACCTGATCTGGTTTGGTTTTATTTCCCGGAAAGCCTGTTTCCTTTAGGCGCAAGCCCCGCTCTTTCCCTTTCAGACCTGCGCCATTGCGTTTCAGTCCGTGTACTCCGGATGGCGATTGTCTCTCATTGATTCTCACTTTTTATCGCTTTGTATCGGTTCTCTCTCATCTGCTCCCCGGGTTACCGGACTACGGCCTTTGGCCCCTAACCGACTTACGGTGTGGGGGGTTAGGCAGAGCATAACCCGGCACACCGAGGTGTTGCGCAAGTTTGCATGCGGACCCCTGCTGCGCGTTGATGCGTCTACGGATTTTGTGCGCAATGACGGCGGGTGTTGTTGCGCAAGGTCCTGCCGCCAGACCCGCCTCCTGTTTGGGCCCCGGCGTTCTCCTGGGTGCCGGATAACGCAGGCGCAGGCCGCCTACACTTCGCCCGTATTGATCGCTTTCATGATCGAGAAGCGTTTGGAGACCGGGTTCGGCGCCTTGCCTTCGCAATAGAGTTTGCGGAGGCGGAAATGGGCGACCGCCGGGCGCAGGGGCTTCGGCGCAGGCGAGACGTGTGGGCCGAAGGCATGGCCGGCCTTGCGGCGGACCGTGGCATATGCGGCGGAGACGCTGCGGATTTCCTCGGCCCAGTTATGGACCGGGATGAGAACATTGGCGGCGGTGAGGGCGACCCAGGCTTCGGGCTCCTTGGAACGGTCCTGCTCCACGAAGGCGGTCTGGTAGCCGTCGACGAGTTTCTGGAGGGCGCCGGGTTTCAGCCGGCCCTCGGCAGCCTCCTCAGCTATAGCGAGGCAGACATCATGGCCGCGCGGGGCCTTGCCGGCCTCGATCTCGGCGATGGCTTCACGCCACCACTGGAAGCGGATGAGGCCGAGAGTTTCTTCGCTGACGACTTCCTGCACGCGGACAAGCTCGTAGTTCAGGGCATAGAGGGCAATCAGCGCCCGGCGCTGCGCGGCGGGGGCAAAACGGCTGGAAATCCAGCGGTCCTCGTCTACCCGGCGGACGCGCTTGTCGATCTCCGCCCAGGGAGTCTTGGTCAAGGGTCTGGTCTCGTTTGACATGGACCCCATATGTGCGAAACCGCTGCGAAGCGAAAGACATCAAAACCGCAATAAAGGACCTTTGCTCATGGCCTTCACCCTGCCCGACCTGCCTTATGCCCGCACCGCCCTTGCCCCGCACATCTCGGAAGAGACGCTGAACTTCCATTACGGCAAGCACCATCAGGCCTATGTGACGAACCTGAACGGCTTGGTGAAGGACACCCCTCTCGAGAAAGCCTCGCTGGAAGAGGTGATCAAGGACTCGGCGGCCGATAAGGCGAAGGCCGGCATCTTCAACAACTCGGCGCAGGTGTGGAACCACACGTTCTACTGGCATTCGATGAAGCCAGGTGGCGGCGGCAAGCCGCATGGCAAGGTGGCCGAGCTGATCGACCGTGACCTCGGCGGCTACGACAACTTCGTGAAAGAGTTCAAGCAGGCCGGCGCGACGCAGTTCGGCTCGGGCTGGGCCTGGCTGTCCTACAAGAACGGCAAGCTGGTGATCAGCAAGACGCCGAACGCCGAGACACCGCTGACCGAGGCCGGCACGACGCCGCTGCTGACGATGGATGTGTGGGAGCATGCCTATTATCTGGACTACCAGAACCGCCGCCCCGACTATATCGACACGTTCCTCAACAGCCTCGTGAACTGGGACTTCGCGAACCAGAACCTGGCTGACGCGGGCGCCTGATCCGGCGCTTCCCGAGGTCGCGGCGTTTTCCCGAAAACCGGGTTCCACTTTTCGGAACGCCGCTCTAGGATTCCCCTCTTCGGAGAGAAGAGGGGAGTGCCTCGATGTTCTGTACGCAATGCGGGAAGCAGGCCGCGCCTGAGCATGTTTTCTGTGCGGGCTGCGGAGCGCGCCTGCCGCGCGAGGCCTCTGCCTCGCCAATGGGACTGATCGCGACGCCGGCGCCTGTTGCGGCAGAGGCACCGGTTGTCGCGGCCGTTGATACCGGGCCGCTTGAAGACTGGCGCGAGACGACGAACTACCGCGTCGTGCTGGGCCACCCGCAGGTGAAGGCGCTGGTGGCGGACGCCGCAAAGGCCAGCAAGGCCGGGATGACCGGCGACGAGTTCATGAAGCTGGCGCAGCCGATCCTCGATGCCTCAGGATCTGGCGGTGTACCTATGAAGCTGATCGCGGAGATCGCGACGCCGCTTTATGCAAAGATGGGCGTGAAGACCGGCAAGGACGCCAAGAACGGATATGCGACCTCGTATGGCCGGGTGCTGGCGGCGATCCTCTGCTCGCTGGCGAGCCGCAACCAGACGCTGGTGGCGGTGCATGAAGGCACGGACGGCTGCGTGGTGCAGGCAGAGATCCCGTCGAGCATGACCACCTGGAAAGGCAAGATGTCGCTGACGCTGGAGCGCAAGCCGGAAGGCACGCTGGTGTCGAGCGCGGTGGTGTTCGAGGGGCAGTCTTCGGACTGGGGCCGGTCCAAGCGCGTTCTGGACGACCTGCACCAGGATATCCTCAACTACCGGACGCTGCAGCCTTAACAGGCGATGTGAAAAGATTTCCACAAAGCGGCTTTCCGTGCGCGTCAATATGCATTATGTGCAGCGCATCAATCGATCCGGGCATGGGATTCGCCCGGCTGCAGCCTTGCAGGCCATGGGGCCTGAAGATGCAGGACGAGCGCCGCCAATCTGGGCGGCCAGGCAAATCAACCAGACATCCCGGAGAACGACCCCTTTGACTCAAGTAACATTCGCGGACCTCGGCCTGGCCGAAAACATCCTCAAGGCCGTGACCGAAGCCGGCTATACCATTCCCACCCCGATCCAGGCTGAAGCCATTCCGCACATTGCGATGGGCGGCGACGTGACCGGCATCGCGCAGACCGGCACCGGCAAGACGGCGGCTTTCGTGCTGCCGATGATCCAGCGCCTCTCGACTGGCCGGGCCCGCGCACGCATGCCGCGCTGCCTGATCCTCTGCCCGACCCGCGAACTGGCCGCGCAGGTGGCCGAGAATTTCGAGAAATACGGCAAGTACCTCAAGCTGACGATGGCGCTGCTTATCGGCGGCGTGAGCTTCAAGGAACAGGAAGGCCTGCTGCAGCGCGGGGTCGACGTGCTGATCGCGACCCCCGGCCGCCTGATGGACCAGTTCGACCGCGGCAAGCTCTTGCTGATGGGCGTCGAGACGCTGATCATCGACGAAGCCGACCGGATGCTCGACATGGGCTTCATCCCGGACATCGAGAAGATCTGCGCGAAACTGCCGGCGAGCCGCCAGACGCTGCTGTTCTCGGCGACATTCCCGGCAGACATCCAGCGGCTTGCAAAGACGTTCCAGAAAGACCCGAAGAAGATTGAAGTCGCGCGCCCTGCGCAGACCGCCGAGACGATCACGCAATATGTGGTGAAGCTGCCGACCAATGACGGCAAGGCCCGCCGCACGGCGCTGCGCCGCGTGATCGAAGCGTGCAACGTGAAGAACGGCATCGTGTTCTGTAACCGCAAGGTTGAGGTGGACATCGTGGCAGCTTCGCTGTCGAAGCATGGCCATGACGCGGCGCCGATCCACGGCGACCTGCCGCAATCTGTCCGTACAGAGACCTTGCAGCGCTTCCGCGACGGATCGCTGAAGCTGCTTGTCGCCTCTGACGTGGCGGCGCGCGGCCTCGACATTCCGGATGTCGGCCATGTGTTCAACTTTGGCCCGCCGCCGAAGGACGAGGACTATGTGCACCGCATTGGCCGCACGGGCCGCGCCGGACGCTCGGGCGAGAGCTTCACGCTTGTTTCGCCGGCGGACGAGAAGTCCTGGGGCTTCGTTCTCAAGATGATCAAGAAGGACGTGGCCGAGTTCATGCCGGACGGCCTGCTGGACGAGTTGAAAGACCTTCCGCCGGAAGAGAAGCGCGACCGGGATGGCCGCCGCGGCGGACGCGACCGGGATCGCGGCCCGCGCGGACGCGGTGAGCGCAGCGAACGCGGGGATCGTGGTCCGCGCCGCCGTGAGCGCAGCGAAGACGCACCGGCTGCTGTGGAAGCCGTGGCCGTGGAAGCCGTCAGCGATTTGGCGGTGATTGCGGAGGCACCTGCCGAAGCAGCGCCGGTCGCGCGCGACGAGGCGCCGAAGCGCGAGCGCGGCCCGCGCGGTGAGAAACGCCGGGAGCGCGGTGACAAGCCGCGCGGTGAGCGCAGCGAACAGCCGCGCATGGAACGCACCGAGCGCACCGACCGCACGAGCGACAAGCGCGAGCGCCCGCAGCGCGACTACAAGCGCAAGGACGATGACCTTATCCTCGAGCCGGCACCGGAGCGCGTAAAGGGCTTCGGATCGGACATTCCGGGCTTCCTGAAGAAGCGCTGATACCGGCCGCATACTGAAACTGAAAATGCCGGGCGCCTTGGGTTGCCCGGCTTTTTTGTGGCCCGCGTTGCACTCGGGAACGGGCTTGCAAGCAGAGGCGGAACCGGACAGGTTCTGCGCGCAGACAGACAAGCGGACCGGGGCAAAAGACATGCCTGTACTCGGAATTGGCGGTGTGTTCTTCAGGGCGAAGGACCCGGAGGCTTTGACGGCCTGGTATGACCGGCATCTCCGCGTGGGCAGCGGGCATGACGGCAGCGGCACGAAGAACGAGGGCGATTGGTTCTGGCAGGTGCAGGC
Source organism: uncultured Hyphomonas sp. (assembly GCA_964643405.1). GTDB lineage: Bacteria > Pseudomonadota > Alphaproteobacteria > Caulobacterales > Hyphomonadaceae > Hyphomonas. The sequence continues at coordinate 35,234 of CAZXQD010000032.1, forward strand.
GGGGCCGGTGGTGTTCGCACCGTTCAAGGCGGCGACGGACTATTGGCCAGCGGGGAAAGAGTTCCTGCTGAACTTTCGCGTTTCCGGTCTAGATGCCCTGCTTGCGTCCCTGCGTACGGCGAACATCGATGTGGAAACCCGCGCCGAATGGGACACGCCGGAAACCGGACGCTTCGCGCGGATCTATGATCCGGAGGGCAATCCGATCGAGTTGTGGGAGCCGCCTGCGGGCGGCTGAGCAGGAGCAGTCGGTGTGGCCACACTTATTCCGGAATACTTGCCGGACAATGCGTCGGCCGGCGAGAAGGCCGTTGCCGCGCAGCTGCAGGCCCTGCCGGAGGATGTGCTGGTTCATTATGAGCCGGTGATCCGGCGGCTGTATCCGGATTTCGTGATTCTCGCGCCGGCCATCGGCGTGGTTGTCGTTGAGGTGAAGGGGATTCCGCTCGGCTGGATTACGAAGGCGGACAGTCAGACGATCCACTTCCGGCAAGCGGGGCACGACCATGAAATCCAGCATCCGGAACGTCAGGCGCGCAACTACCAGAACAAGCTGATGACGGAATGTTCGGAACATCCGTTCCGGGGCGAGTTGCATACCGGCAGAAATTTCCGGTTTGCTTTCGGGCATCTTGTGATCCTGACGGCGATTACCCGCTCCGAACTGGACAATAGTCCGTGGGCGCGTGTGTTTCCACCGCAGACCACGCTTTGCAAGGATGAGCTGGAGGCTCTGGCACAGAATGCCGAGGCGTGGATGAAAGCGCTGCGCGGCTGTATAAATCCGGACATTCCGGTGACGCCGCTAAACCCGCGTCAGGTGAGCCTTGTGCGCTCCATCCTGCATCCCGAAACACTTATCCTGCCCGGCCTCAAGCTGCCGAAAGCGGCAGCGCCGCGACTGGCTGACCTCAAGTTGCTTGACCTCAAGCAGGAAAGCGCTGCCCGGTCGATGGGCGGCGGACACCGGATCATCTATGGCGTGCCGGGATCGGGCAAGACGATCATCCTGATTGCACGGGCAAGGCTGCTGGCGGAGGCAGGCCAGCGTGTTTTGGTTCTGTGTTACAACAAGTCGCTGCAGGCCCACATTGCCGCGGCGCTGAAACCCTACCCGCTGGTTCAGGTGTCGCGGTTCGGGCAATGGGCCATGAGGCATGGTGCAGCCACGAACGAGGACAGGGAACAGTTCGGACGCGGACTATTAAGCATCCTGCAGGCCGGGAACGGCGATGCAGGTTCGTTTGATGCGGTGCTGATCGATGAAGCGCAGGACTTCCAGCATTCATGGTTCCGGTGCGCGGTGCTAGCGCTGAAGGAGCCGGCGGACGGCGACCTTGTGATCTGCTTCGACCTGAACCAGAATCTTTATGGCGCAACGCCGCCCGTGTGGAGCGCGCTGGGCATCCATGCCCGCGGGCGCACGCGGCGTCTGACACGCAATTACCGCAACACGAAACAGATTGCCGCCCTCGCCTTCAGTTTCTGCGAGACGCCGCAGGAGGGCGATGATGACCGGCCCGTCTCCGTGGCGCTGGCGCCGGAGAATTGCGACAGGGAAGGCCCCTTGCCTGTCCTGATCCAGACACCTGGACGTGAGGCGCAAGTGAAACGCTGCGGCGAAATTGTTGGTGCGCTTCTGGACGGCACGTTCGAAGGCAGCACGGGGACTTTCAGCGCGGCGGCGGAAGAAATCCTGATCCTCGCGCGGTCGAATGTGCGGGTTGAGGA
>CAZXQD010000032.1:36974-37284 GCA_964643405.1 uncultured Hyphomonas sp.
GCGCAGAAGCGGGCGGTCAGCGTATCCACCATCCATGATGCGCGCGGCCTGCAGCGGCGGGTGATCATTCTTCTGGGTGCGGAAGATCTGGGCGCGGTGCGCGACCGGAGCCTGCTATACGTTGCCCTCACTCGGGCCGAGGATCTTCTGATCGTGCTGCACAGCCATGACACCCCGCTGGTGCGCGAGATGATCCGCAACCTTGAAGCGGCGCAAGGCGCACCCTCTTCCGCAGGCTGATCAAAAAGAAAGGGCCCCTCTCCCCGGGGGAGGGGCCCCTTCTGGTCGGTTGGCTTATTTCTTCAGGCGG
>CAZXQD010000033.1:0-36728 GCA_964643405.1 uncultured Hyphomonas sp.
CCTCGGCGTCCTCGATGATCACGTCATCGTCTTCGCCGACGAGTTCCTTGGTTTCCTCTTCGTCGTCGTCCTCGACTTCGTCCTCGACCTCGGCGGCGTCATCGTCGTCGTCGCGGATGACGGCATCATCCTCTTCCTCGATCTCGTCATCGTCTTCGGCAACGGCCTTCACGGCGGCGCGGGCCGCTTTCGCCTTCACCTTGGTGATGGTGGTGCGGATGACCTCGTCTTCGGGGTCGAACTCGGCGCCGCATTTCGGGCAGACCGCCGGGCGTTTGTTCAGGTCGTAGAATCGCGATTCGCAGGACGGACAGACCTGCTTGGTTCCGAGCTTGTCCTTGGACACGGGCACGCGCTCCTCTTTGAAAGGGAAATTACCGAATGGAAGCTGGCGCGCTTGCCATGAACGCCCGGCGCTGTCAAAGCCCGAATTGAAGTCACCAACCCTCGAACTCAGGGCCTTTCACCATGGTCTGGACCAGCCACCCCGTCCGGCGACTTGCCGGTTCCATCCGCGCGCCGGGGGATAAATCCTGCAGCCACCGTGCGCTGATCTTCGGAGGTCTGGCCAGCGGGACCAGCCGGTTTACCGGCCTGCTGGAAGGGGATGACGTGATCCGGACCGGGCGGGCGATGGCCGCGCTGGGCGCTGAAGTGACCAATACCGGGCCCGGCGCCTGGGAGGTGACCGGAGTGGGCGCGCGCGGGCTGACCTCGCCAAAAGGTGTGCTCGATTTTGGCAATTCGGGCACGGGATCGCGCCTGATGATGGGGGTGATGGCGGGTTTTGACCTGACGGCGGAGCTGTGCGGGGACGCGTCGCTCTCCTCCCGGCCAATGAACCGGGTGCTGAACCCTCTGCGCCAGATGGGCCTGCGGGACACCGCCGGCAAAGATGGGCGCCTGCCCTTTTCACTGACTGGCTCCAGCCAGCTGCAGGAAATCTACTACAAGCCGCCGCAGGCGAGCGCGCAGGTGAAATCCGCCATCCTGCTGGCAGGCCTCAATGCCGTGGGCACGACCACAGTGCTGGAAGCCAAGCCGACGCGTGACCATACCGAGAGGATGCTGCAGGGCTTTGGCGCGAAGCTGGGCTTCAAAACCTTGCCGGGCGGAGAAACCGAGATCTCCATCAGGGGCAAACAGCCACTGTTCGCGCTCGACGCGGCCATCCCGGGCGACCCGTCCTCGGCGGCCTTCCTGATTGCAGCGGGCATCCTCTCCCCGCAGGGCGACGTGATGGTCGAGGGCGTGATGTCGAACCCGACGCGCTCCGGCTTCTATGACGCGGCGAACCTGATGGGGGCGCATCTGGGCGCAGAAGAACGCGGCGAAGCGGCGGGCGAGCGGCTGATCGACCTGCACGCAGGCTACGCCGACCTGAAAGGCATCGCCGTACCCGAGCGGCTCGTCGCCTCGATGATCGACGAGTTCCCGATCCTCGCCGTGCTGGCCGCGTTTGCGCATGGCGAGACGCGGGTGACCGGCGCCGATGAGCTGCGCGTGAAGGAGAGCGACCGGATCAAGGCGATTGTCGCCATGCTGCGCGTCAATGGCGTCGGCGTGGAGGAAACCGAAGACGGCTTCACCGTACAAGGCTGCGGCGGCCCGGTGCCGGGCGGCGGGCTGGTGGAGACGCATCACGATCACCGGATCGCGATGAGCGCGCTGGTGATGGGCACGGCGGCGCAAAAGCCGGTGAGCGTCGACGACGTTTCGATGATCGACACGAGCTATCCGGAATTCCTCGGGCACATGAAGGCGCTGGGGGCGGAGATTTCGGAGGGGTGAGACTTGGTCGACATCGTCTACCTGAGGAAAGACCAGGTTGCGGCACACCGTGCTGCAGTGGAAGCCGTCGCGGCTGAGCGGATCTACCTTGGCCTTGTAACGCTGCCACCGTTCGATCCAGAACGCGCGTTTCCGCTCGGGCTGATCGAGAATGACTGGCCGATCTATGCGGCGATGGACGGGGATGGCCTTGTAGGATGGGCCGACATCACACCCGTCGGCGTGCCTGAGAGTGTGCATCGCGGCGTGCTCGGCATGGGTCTGCTCGCAAGTCATCGCGGCGCCGGGATCGGGCGGCGCTTGCTGGATGCCTGTCTTGCCCATGCGCCGCGCTGCGGCATGACGAAGGTGGAGCTGACCGTGTTCACGAGCAACACGGCGGCAATCGCGCTCTACCGGAAGGCGGGCTTCAGGGACATCGGCGTTATCAAGGACTATCGCCGCCTGGACGGGGTGACGTATGACGCGCTGATGATGGATTACTTTCTGCCTTAGCGGGCCGCACGCAGACGAAGCGTCAGCGCAGCGCCGCGGTTAGCCCTTTCGCGGCGGCCGAGTCGAGGTATTCACGGACCGATGTGACCTTGCCGCCTTGTACGTCTGCGACGACGCAGACCAGAAGGTCGAGCGCCGTGCCATCCGGCAGCGTCCCTCTGACGGCGTGTTCCTCGACGAAGCCTGTGTCTGTAGAAGCGCGCACGGCGTCCTCGTAGCGAAAGCCGGTGACGGCCTTTCCGACCATCGCGTTGAACTTGAGCAGCGAGTTGAGACTCATGGGCGGGCCATTGTTCTGGCGCACCTTCATGTCCGGCGCACACAGCCGGCGCACGGTAACCTCGTCCTGTCCGGCGAGTGCGGCGAACAGCTGCTTCGCGATTTCTGCATTGTCCATTCTGTATCGCCCCCTCGTGCCGCGTGGGCCAACCTAAACCCGCAGGGCCCCAACGCAAGACAGCCCCCTACCCCCACGGCAGAATTGACGGGCGCGCTTCCGGCGCCTTTGATGGCGCCATGACCGATCTCAACGCCCCCCTTTCCCTCGCCCGTGGCCCCGCGATGAAGAACCGCTTCATGCTGGCGCCGTTGACCAACCTCCAGAGCCACGCCGACGGCGTGCTGAGCGATGACGAGTATCGCTGGCTGGTGAAGCGTGCCGAAGGCGGCTTCGGCGTGACCATGACCTGCGCGGCACATGTGCAGGCAAAGGGACAGGGCTTTCCCGGGCAGCTCGGCATCTTTGGCGATAAGCATCTCGGCGGCCTGTCGCGGCTGGCGGCGGGGCTCAACAAGCAGGACACCCATTCGGTGGTGCAGCTGCACCATGCCGGCATGCGTTCGCCGGCAGACCTGATCGGCGAGGCGCCGCATTGCCCGTCTGCGAATGACGAGTTCAAGGCCCGGGCAATGAGCCTCGATGAAGTGAAGGCTTCGCGGGACGCGTTCATCGCGGCGGCGAAACGGGCGGAGAAAGCAGGTTTCCACGGCGTGGAACTTCACGGGGCGCACGGCTACCTGATCTGCCAGTTCCTCAGCGCCGAAGTGAACCAGCGCACCGATGATTATGGCGGTAGTTTCGAGAACCGCGCGCGGTTCCTCTACGAGTGTATCGAGGGTGTGCGGGCCGAATGCGGCAAGGACTTCTCCCTAGGTGTGCGGCTTTCACCGGAGCGGTTCGGGATGGACCTTGGCGAAGTCCTTGGCCTTGCGGGCGCGCTGCTGAAGGACGACAGGATCGACTATCTCGACATGTCGCTGTGGGACAGTTTCAAGGCGCCGTTGGACGCCGGCGATGGCAGGACGCTGGTGGAACTGTTCGGCGCGCTGCCGCGCGGACGCACGAAACTAGGCGCGGCAGGCAAGATCCTGACAGGCGCGGACTGCCAGCGCGCAATGGATGCGGGTCTCGACTTCGTGGTGATCGGGCGCGGCGCGATCCTGCACCATGACTTCCCCAAAAAGGTGGCGGCAGATCCCGCCTTCCAGCCGATTGCGCTGCCTGTGCCGGAAGCGCACTTGAAGTCCGAGGGCCTCGGCACCGCCTTCCTGACTTACATGAAAACCTGGAAGGGCTTCGTTGCGGAGCCCGCCTGAACCATCCGCAGACTGATATAAAGATATCCAAGGGAGAGACAACATGCAGATCAGCAAAGACACCGCTGCCGTCGTGACCGGCGGCGCCTCCGGCCTCGGCCAGGCCACCGCTCGCGCGCTTGCGAAGGCGGGCGCCAAGGTTGCCATCTTCGACATCAACGAAGAGGCCGGCGAAGCGACCGCCAAGGAAATCGGCGGCATCTTCTGCAACGTGAACATCATGAGCGAGGAAAGCTGCGTCGCCGGTTTCGAAAAGGCCCGCAAGGCGAACGGCCAGGAGCGCATCACCGTGCATTGCGCGATGGCGGCGAAGGGCGGCAAGACGCTGAGCTGGGACAAGGAGAACGCGAAATACAAGCGCCTGCCGACGGCAGACTATGCCTTCGGCGCCGAGGGCGTGCTGGTGGCTTCCTACCGGATCGCCTCGCTCTCGGCAGAGGGCATGGCCTACCTGCCGGAACTGGAAGACGGAGAGCGCGGCTGCATCACGCTGACGGCTTCGGTCGCCGCGCAGGACGGGCAGATCGGACAGGTGGTGTACGGATCATGCAAGGCCGGCGTGAACGGGCTCGTGCTGCCGATGGCGCGCGACCTGATGGACCTCGGTATCCGTGTGAACTCCATCATGCCGGGCATCTTCGCAACGCCGCTTATGCTGCGCGCCTCTGACAAGGTGCTGAACTCGCTGGCAGCTTCGGTGCCCTTCCCGAAACGCCTCGGCAAGCCGGAAGAGTATGCGTCTCTCGCACTGCAGCTGGCAACGAACACCTATTTCAACGGCCAGTGCATCCGCCTCGACGGGGGCATCCGTATGGCGCCGCGTTAAAGCTGCGCGCCCTCCGGGCTTGCTGCTCGGTGCTGTTCGCGGGCCGAAGCCCGCGGCACCTGCGCCTGCGCTTTGCTTGTGAGGGCATCAGGCCTTGGGCCTTTGCATTTCCCCCGCTCCCGCAAGCGGGAGAGGGGGTTGAGTCGCTTGACTCGGTTTGTGCGCTGCCCCACTTCCCGGCGCCATGATCATCGCAATCGACGGCACCACGGCTTCAGGCAAGGGCACGATTGCCCGGCGGCTGTCCGGGTATTACGGGCTGCCGCACATGGATACCGGCCGGCTTTACCGGGCGGTGGCGGTTGCGGCGATGAAACAGGGCGTTCCGCTGGATGCCGCAGGGCCGCTCGCCGACATTGCGCGGACGCTGGACCTGAATGACTTCATCGAACACGAGCTGCGCTCGGCCGAGGCCGGCAAGGCGGCCAGCGTGGTGGCGGCGATCCCTTCGGTACGCCAGGCCCTGTTCGAGCTGCAGCGGGCCTTTGCCACCCGCGCTGGCGGCGCCCTTCTCGACGGGCGGGACATTGGCACCGTGATCGCCCCGGATGCCGACGTGAAGCTTTGGGTGGACGCCGACGTTCACCAGCGGGCCGCACGGCGCTGGAAGGAACTGGTGGCACAAGGGGATACGATCAGCCTGGAAACCGTGGTGGAACAGCTGAAAATCCGCGATGCCCGCGACCAGCGCCGCGCTGACGCACCCGCCGCGATGGCCGCCGATGCCATCTTGATCGATACTACTGATCTCACTATAGACGCCGCTGTGGAAAAGGCGCTGGCGGCCGTTGAGGCTGTTCTCGCCCGTGGAAAGACTGCCTGAGGGCCCGAAAGGCTCAATCCAAACAGGCGGCGCCGCAACAGAACCAGACCACCCCAAGGGGCCGGATGTCCGCAGGCTGCAATGGTGCACGCCTGCCTTTGAACCATTCATGCCCTTCCCCGGAGACCCAATGAACAAGTCAATGAACCCCACTCCCGCCGATTTTGCCGCGATGTTCGAAGGCTCGGCCGCTGCCGGCGCCATGCAGGAAGGCCAGGTCATCCCGGCCACCGTGCTGCGCATCGACAACGACGCCATCGTCGTCGATATCGGCCTCAAGACCGAAGGCCGCATCCCGGTCAAGGAATTTGCCCTCGAAGACAAGCAGCCGGCCCCCGGCGACATCGTCGACGTGTATCTCGACCGCATCGAGAACGCCCTCGGCGAAGCCGTCCTCAGCCGCGACAAGGCCCGCCGTGAAGAGCGCTGGGTCAAGCTCGAGCGCAGCTTCTCCAAAGGCGAGCCGGTCAAGGGCGCCATCTCGGGCCGCGTCAAGGGCGGCTTCACGGTCGACCTCGGCGGCGTCAACGCCTTCCTTCCGGGTTCGCAAGTCGACATCCGTCCGGTCCGCGATGTCGGCCCGCTTATGGGCGAAGTGCAGCCGTTCGCGATCCTCAAGCTCGACCGCGTCCGCGGCAACATCGTTGTCTCGCGCCGCGCGATCCTCGAAGAGAGCCGCGCCGAACAGCGCGCCGAAATCGTCTCCGACATGAAGGAAGGCGATGTGCGCAAGGGCGTCGTCAAGAACATCACCGATTACGGTGCGTTCGTTGACCTCGGCGGCATCGACGGCCTGCTGCACGTGACCGACATGTCCTACAAGCGCATCAACCACCCCTCGCAGGTGGTCGAAGTCGGCCAGGAAGTCGAAGTCCAGATCATCAAGATCAACCCGGAAACGCAGCGTATCTCGCTGGGCATGAAACAGCTGGGTTCGGATCCGTGGGACAATATCTCGGCCCGCTACCCGTCGGGCGCACGCCTCAAGGGTACCGTCACCAACATCACCGACTACGGCGCATTCGTGGAACTGGAAGATGGTGTCGAAGGCCTGATCCACGTCTCCGAAATGAGCTGGACCAAGAAGAACGTGCACCCCGGCAAGATCCTCTCGACTTCGCAGGAAGTCGAAGTGGAAGTGCTGGACGTGGACAGCGACAAGCGCCGCATCTCGCTTGGCCTCAAGCAGACCATGGACAATCCGTGGAATGCCTTCCTTGCCGAACATCCGGTCGGCTCGGAAATCGAAGGCGAAGTGCGCGGCATCACCGAGTTCGGCCTGTTCGTGGGCCTCGGCCCCGACCTCGATGGCATGGTGCACATCAACGACATCTCGTGGGACAAACCCGGCGACCAGGCGATCGAAGCCTTCACCAAGGGTGACCGCGTCAAGGCGAAAGTCCTCGACGTTGATGTGGACAAGGAGCGCATCTCGCTCGGCATCAAGCAACTGTCGGGCGACCCGATCGAAGCGGCCAGCGAATCCGGCATCAAGCGCGGCTCGACCGTGACCTGCACCGTGACCGAGGTTTCCTCGGGCGGCCTGGAAGTCGAATTCGGCACGCCGCCGGTGAAGACCTTCATCCGCCGTTCGGACCTGTCGCGTGACCGGGCTGACCAGCGCCCCGAGCGCTTCGCGGTCGGCGACAAGGTCGATGCGAAAGTCGTGACGGTTGACCGTGCGACCCGCCGTGTCTCCCTCTCGATCAAGGCCCTCGAGATCGCCGAAGAAGCTGAAGCCGTCGCCCAGTACGGCTCGGCAGACGCCGGCGCCTCGCTTGGTGACATCCTCGGCGCGGCGCTTGCCTCGTCGGGCACCAAGGGCAAAGGCAAAGCACCGGCTGCGAAAGGCGACGCCAAGTCGCTCGACGCCCGTGGCCGTCTCGCCGCCGCCCAAGGCGCCGCCGATGACCTGAAGAAGATCAAAGGCGTTGGTCCGGCCTTCGAGAAGAAACTCAACGAAGCCGGTATCTTCCACTTCTGGCAGATCGCTGCGCTCAGCGATGAGCAGGTCCACAGCCTCGAGGAAGAGCTTGCCTTCCAGGGCCGCATGGAACGCGACGACTGGAAGGGCCAGGCTGAAGAGCTGATGTCCGAGGGCTGATCCGGGTCGGCGCCGATCCGGCGTCAACCTAAAATTCAGGCAATGTTTGCGGCGGGGGCCTAGCGCTTCCGCCGCAAATGCGTTTAATATCAACAGGATGCTGAAGTCCCAACTCATCGATAAGCTCGCGGCTGAATACCCGCACCTGCGTCACGAAGACGTGGAGAAGGTGGTCAACGTGATCCTTGACGAAATCGGCGAGGCGCTTGCGCGCGGCGACCGGGTGGAGCTGCGCGGCTTTGGCGCGTTCTCGGTGCGCAAGCGCGATGCCCGCCGGGGCCGCAATCCGCGTACGGGCGAACCGGTGAAGGTGCCCGCAAAAGCGGTTCCCTTCTTCAAGGCCGGCAAGGAACTGCGTGCCCGCGTCAATGGCGGCGACGATCCCGAAGCGCGATAAGCGCGGCACATTGCTCGCCTTTCATGCGGCCCGTGCTTGACGCTGCAATCGAACCCCGCAAACTGATCCGCGAGCTTCAGGGCTGTCTGCAGTATCAAAAAGGGGCGTCAAATGCTGAAGGAATTCAAGGAATTTGCCCTCAAGGGGAATCTCGTCGACCTGGCGGTCGGCTTCATTCTCGGCGGGGCGTTCGGAACGATTGTCCAGTCGCTGGTCAATGACATCATGATGCCCGTTCTCGGGCGGGCGACGGGCGGGGTCGACTTCTCGAACCTGTTCCTCAACATTTCGGCCAACCCGACCTCGACGACCTCGCTGGCCGCCGCTCGCGAAGCGGGTGACGCGGTCATCGCGTATGGCCTGTTCATCAACAATATCATCTCCTTCACCATCATGGCTTTCGCCCTGTTCTTCGTCGTCAAGGCGATGAACAACCTGAAGAAGAAGGAAGCTGCTGCACCGCCGCCGGCCCCGCCGCGCCAGGAAGTGCTGCTCGAAGAGATTCGCAACCTGCTCGCCAAGCAGAGCTAGTTGCGTCAGGCCGTTCACGGAGCGTTAGGATTCGTCCTGCATTCTCCGGAACAGTAGAGTACCGGGTAGAGTAGTGAGGGGCGGCCAAAAGGCCGCCCTTCTTTCTTTTGGGCCTTTTCTGCATCGATCCGTTGGCGGAGGTGTTGCACAAGGATCGGGACCGGATTTCCTAACCGCTTGGCGCGTTTGGGTTTTGTTTTGCCGGGGCCCCGTTTTTCGTAGGCGCAAGTTGCACTGATGCCCCTACAGGGTACCTCGTCCGGTCGCAGCCGCTCTACGTTCCGTGTCGATTCCCTCTCATTGAGTCTCATTTTTTATCACTTCGTATCGATCTGTTCCCGGCTGTTATCGCTGGTGCGTGACTTTCGGGAACCCTGTTTGGCCCATCCTTCGGCGTTGCTCAGGATGAGCGCTGGCCTGTTTGGCAAATGAGAAGCGCTCCGCGCTGGAAGGGTGCGAGCGCAGGACGATTGCAAGTGTAACCCCGGTCAAAGTCGTGTTGCGCAAGTTTCCCTGTGGATTTTTTTTGAGGCGCCTCGCGCGTCTACGGATATTGCATTCCGGGGCCGCGAGACCGGCTAGTCGAACGAGATGCCCAGCGCTTCGGCCAGCGTGCCGTGGCAGCCTTCGGTGAAATGGAAGGCCTGCCAGCCGCGTTCGCGGGCGGCGAGGATGTTCTCGTGCATGTCGTCGACCAGCAGCAGGGTGCGCGGATCGGCCTGCAACTCTTCTTCGATATGCGCAAAGTAGCCCGTGTCGGGCTTGGCGATCTTCATGCGGCCGGCGGCAAAGATGCGGTCCACGTGTGCATGGAAACCCATCGTGTGCTCGATATAGTCCGTGCGCTGCACTTCGTTGTTGGTGGCCATCACGTTGCGTACGCCGCGTGCCTTGAGGGCGCTGACGATGGCGAGCGTGTCATGGTCTGGCAGGTTGTCCCGGCTGAACCAGTAATCGAGGATTTCATGGGTACGGCCATGGGCGCCGTTCTTCTCGGTCCACTCGGTGACGATCTCGATCAGGCAGGCTTCGCCCTGCATCGCCTTCTGGAAGCGGCCATCGAAGAGGTGTCGGCTGAAGGAATGCAGGGACAGACCGAGATCGCGCTCGAACGTGCGCGACCAGGCGAACACGCCGTTCTGGACGTTGCGGTTCAGGACGCCGTCGAAATCCCAGGCAACGGTGCGGATGGCGGAGGGATCGGAGACGCCCACGTCAGTACGTGTATTCCTCGATGGCGGTCAGCTTGATCGTATAGGCGGCATCCGCCAGGTCGCTTTCCTGCGTCTGGGTGTAGATTGTGCCTTCGATCCAGACCGCCTGGGCGAGGTCTTTCATCTTGATCGCCTTGTCGGCCATCACGAACACGGTCTGGTTCGGCGGCGGCGGCGGGGCGTGGATGCAGGCGCCGAAATACGGAACCAGCAGGAATTCCTTGATCTGCGCATCGGCGCCATACTCGAAGGGCACTGTATAGCCCGGGATGCGGATCTTCTTGCCGTTGAGTTCCTTGACGGTGTTGAAGGTGCCGATCTGGACGGCGGTGTCGCCGGCCGAACCTTCGGCAATGCCGGCGCCGGAGTAGAGCATCGACATCTGCGCCTGGTACATCTGGGCGAGGCGTTCCTCCTCCCCTTCCGGCATCAGGTCTTCCCAGCCGATACGTTTCACGCCGCGGGCGGCGAGTTCGGCATCGCGCTTCTTGGCCTCGGCGGCGCGCTGGGCAGCCTTGGCTTCGCGGGCGGCGGCGCGGTCTGCGGCTGTCTCGCCGATCTTGTCGCCGACTTTCGGTTCAGGCTTCGCCGTGGACGTTGTCGCAGCCGGCGCGGCTTCCGCGGGCTGTGTTGAAGCGTCGGTGCAAGCCACCAGCGAGGCGGCAAGGATCGCGGCGTAGACGGCATTGAATCGTTGGGTCATGCCCATCCTCATAAAACGCCCCGGCGCCGCTTGCCAGCACCAGATTTCACATGACCCATCACGAACGCGGCAGAGCCGGATTTTTGATTTGTCGCAAATTCTTGCGCTCAACCGGTGCCCGATTGAGCGGAATTTGCTCTAGAGCCGGACGCTGAGCCCGTCGGCCAGGGAGCGGCGCATGGCGGCGAGGGCCGGGACGGCGCCGATGATGAGCGACGCTGCGGTAACGGCGGCCAATACAGCAAGGTCCACAAGGCCGGGTGCGCCCATGGAGAAGGCGACTCCATACTGGGCCTGCAGGACCGGAGCGATCAGCGCGATCAGGCCGTGCACCAAGGCTATTCCGAACACCGCCCCAAGGAAGCCGACGAGCCCGGCCTCAAGCACAAGCAGCAAGAAGATGTGGTGCGGGCGCGCGCCAGTGGCCCGGAGGATCGACATTTCGCGGCGGCGCTCGTTGAGGCTCGTCAGGATCGAGGTGAGGATCGAGACGAGGCCGACGACGATCACAAAGGCGGAGACGGCGAGCAGCGCGCGCTCGGCCACAGAGGTTACGTTCCAGAGTTCCGCAAGCGCCTCGCCCGGGATGATCGCCATCAGAGGCTCGGTCTTGTTGGTGTTGATGGCGCGGCGGGTGGTGAGGATGGTCCCCTTACGCTCGAGGCCGACAAAGATGGCCGTCACCGTTTTGGGCGTCAGGTTGAAGGAGCGGATCACCTCCTCCGGGATCGAGTCGGCGAGCGGATTCTTGGCGCCGGTTTCCCAGCCGACATGGATCGCGGTGATCGCCTCCAGCGAAACATGCACCGTGCGGTCTACCGGCGTGCCCGTGGGCTTAAGGATGCCGGAGACGCGGAAGGGCCTGTTCTCATGGCCGGACCCGAGATCGGCGGCGCCGAGGCCGTGCGTGAGGACGACCGGGGTGCCGATCGTGTAGCCGAGTTCACGGGCGACTTCCGAGCCGATGACGGCGTCGAACAGGTCGTCGAATTGTTTGCCCTCGGCGAAGGCGAGCGACTGGCCGCCGCCATACTTGTAGTGCTCGAAGTAGCCGAGCGTGGTGCCCATCACGCGGTAGCCGCGATGGCTGTCGCCAAGCGCGACCGGAACAGTCCAGGCAATATCGGGACGGGCGGCGAGTTTCTCGTAGGTGGGCCAGGACACCTCTGCCGTCGCGCTGCCCATCCGGAAGACGGAGTAGAGCAAGAGGTTCACCGATCCGGTCGGCGCGCCGACGATCAGGTCGGTGCCGGAAATCGTGTTACCGAAGCCTTCGCGCGCGCCGCTGCGCGCTTTCTCGACGCCGAGGAAAAGCGCAACGGACAGCGCGACCGCGACGATGGTGAGGATCACCGAACCTTTGCGGTTGAGCAGGCTTTGCCAGGCGAGGGAAAGGAGCGCCGTCATGCTTTCGCTCCTGCCGGCGCCATGGCGCGGTTGATGGCGGCGAGATCGACCGCGCGCGTGAAGAGGGGCGCGAGGCTGGCGTCATGGCTGACGAAGAGGAGGCTGGCGCCGGAGCGGGTGACTTCTTCCGAGAGGAGGGCGATGAAGCGGTCGCGCGCGTCGGCATCCAGCGCGGATGTCGGCTCGTCGGCGATGATCAGCGAGGGGGCGCCGATCAGGGCGCGGGCGGCGGCGACGCGCTGCTGCTGGCCGACGGAGAGATCCGAGACACGGCGTGACAGGAGGGCCTCATCGTCGAGGCCGAGGCGCGCGAGCAGTCGGCGCGCCTCCCCTTCCGCGTCATTGCCGGCGGCCTTGCGGCGCGCGGGCGAGAAGCGCAGCGGCAGGAGGACATTCCCGGTGACCGAGAGATAGGGCACCAGATTGAACATCTGGAAGATGACGCCGACATGATCTGCCCGCAGACGATCGCGCCTTGAGGGCGAAAGGGCGCTCATGTCCTGGCCGAGTACGCGGATCGTGCCGGACTGGGGCGCCAGCACACCGGCGATGAGGCCGAGCAGGGTGGACTTGCCCGAGCCGGAGGGCCCGCGCAGGAAGACGCGCTCGCCCGCCTCGACGCGGAAGGCGGGAATGTCGAGAACCTGCGGCCCCTGTTTCCAGGCGAAGGCGATGCTCTCGATATCGATGACAGGCTGGCTCATGAGCGCCTTATTTCAGGGAAAGCTCCGGTGCGGAAGGCGTCAGATCGCCCGCCTTCTGGGCGGTATCCGTGATGTAGATCGTGCTGACCTTCTCGAAGCCCGGAAATGCCGTGAAGCCCGCAAAGCGGACGAGGCGGGCATCGTCCGGCTTGGCACAGGTCCACACGAAGTGGACAACGGCGTCAGTATGGTCGCCGGAATTGTCGGTCATCGGATGCGGCACGGCGCCAGTGCAATCGCCACCTTCGAGTTCAAGAAGTCCGGAAAGTTCGGCGGTCACGGCATCGGTGAAGGTGCCGTCGGTCTCGGACAAGCCGAAATTGGCCATCGGCGAGATCAGTTCGCCAAGGATCTTGTTGCCCTCCCGCGTGATGGCGAGATCCGCGACGCCATGGACATGCGCCGTACCGCCGGCGGATTCTTCGCCTTCATGGTCGTGGTGATCTTCACCGGCGTGATCCTCGTGCGCTTCTTCGGCCTTGGCTTCGGCGGCCGGGGCCTCGACGGGGGCTTCCGGCGCGGCGACGGGCTCGGGGGCGGAACCTCCACAGGCAGCAACGAAGCCGGCAGCTGCCAGCAAGAGGGAAAGACGGGTCACGGACAGGGTCATCTGCAGCTCCGGGAGTATCTTGTGGAAGCAAAGGGATCTGGGCGGAAGATTCCGCTCGCCAAGGCCATATTGAAACATTATAACAATTCTCGCAAGCGGCTTCCGGACCTACCGGGTCAGGCGCCTGCACTGCCATCAGGACCTCTCCGCTAATGCCCTTCTCCCTACAGGCCTCCGTATCCTTTGGCCTGCTTGCCGCCGTTGTGACCACGCTGGGCCTTGCGGCCGTGGCGATGCGCAGCGAGTGGTCGGCGCGCCAATCAGGCCTGTTTGCGCTGTCGGCCGGCGGCATGCTGATCACGATGAGCCTGCTGCACATTGTGCCCGAAGCGCTGGGTGCCTGGCATGGAACGGCGAAATTCATACTGGCCGGATTCTTCGGCGGCCTGCTGATGAGTTTCGCCATGCGCACCTTCTTTCCGGAAGGCGCAGGCCAAGCGAGGGCGGAAGCGTTCACGCCGCTGCTGGCCGTGGGTGTGCATTCCTTCTTTGACGGCGTGATTTATTCGGTCTCGTTTGCGGCCAGTTTCCAGTCGGGCGTCTACGCCTCGCTGGGCCTCATCCTTCACGAATTTGCGGAAGGCATCATCGCGTTCGCGATCCTTGCGCGCCATGGCTTCAAGGTCAAAGAAGCGCTCATCTGGGCGTTCATCGCCGCGGCTGCGACAACGCCGCTGGGCGCGCTGGTCTCCGGGCTTTTCGTCAACGGCCTGGGGGCAGGCACGATCGCCGCGCTTTACGCGGTCTCTGCGGGCCTGCTGATCTATGTGGCGACCGGGCCGATGATGGAGCCCCTGAAAGAGATGGCGCCAGTACGGGCCTTCGGCGCGCTGGCAGCCGGTGTGGCTTTTGCCCTCGCCGTGCTGGCCCTTCCGATCCATGATCACGGCGCCCTCGATAACCATGGTCATGACCATGATCACACGGGGATCGACTTCAGCATGCCACACCCGGCAGAGGCCCACAGGGACTAGGCCCGTCCGTTCCGGCATGTGGCTTGCAGCGTCCCGCCGCAAGGCTACCGGAGACGGACCCATGAAACTGCCCAGGATCGTTCGCCAGATACTCGGCGCCGCGGCAGGCGCAGCGATTGCCTTTGCGTTGTCCTTTGCGTTCACCACGCCGCCCGGCGACCGCCAACCGGCCGTGTTCGGCGAAGCCGGGGCCACGAGCACCCATCCGTAGGCAGACAAACGTCAGAGCGGCAGCTCGGTCGTGTTCTTGATGCACTCCATCGCGAAGGTTGCGCTGACATCGGCAAGCTCGATGCGGCTGATCAGCGTGCGGTAGACGCGGTCATAGTCCTGCACGCTGCCGACCTGGACTTTCAGCAGGTAATCCACATCCCCGGCCATGCGGTAGAATTCCACCACTTCCGGGATGGCGCGCACCGCCTTTGCAAAACGATCGACCCAGCCGGCGGAATGCTCGCGCGTGCGGATGGCGACAAACACTGTCTGGCCAAGGCCGACACGTTCGGGATCAATCAGCGCGACCCGTTTCTGCAGGATGCCGGTGTCCTCCAGCCGCTTCACGCGGCGCCAGCAGGTATTCACCGAGATGCTGGCGCGGGCGGCGAGCGCCTCCAGCGATTCGCTCGCATCGGCCTGCAGGGCGCGCAGCAGGAGACGGTCGGTTTCATCAATGTTTTCCATAAATCGAACCGATAGTCGAAAATTCTTATCGATTGAAGCTGCATACATCAAAATACTGGAATGAATCTGCGGCGCGGCCGAGGCATCCTGACGGGACCTCACCGGAGCCTGCCATGTCCGCCCTGCCTGCCCGAGACCTTGCCACCACGCCGCTGCGCACCTGCGAGCCGCCGCGCCTGCGCAGCCTCGCGGCCCTGATCGGGCGCACACCGCTGATCTCGATCCGCTTGCGCTACAGGGGCCGGGAGCATGTGATCCACGCCAAGGCGGAGCACTACAATCTGACAGGCTCGATCAAGGACCGGATGGCGCTGTCGATCCTGACGCGCGCGTACCGGTCCGGCGCGCTGCAGCCGGGCGACACGATTGCCGAGGCGACCAGCGGCAATGCCGGCATTGCGCTCGCGGCGCTCGGCCGGGCGCTGGGCCATCCGGTCGAAATCTTCATGCCGGACTGGATGAGCGAGGAGCGCAAATGCCTGCTGCGCAGCCTTGATGCGCGCCTCAACCTTGTCAGCCGCGATGAGGGCGGGTTCCTCGGCGCGATCGCCGCGACCGAGCGGCTGGCCGCTGCGCGCAATGATGTGTTCCTGCCTTGCCAGTTCTCCAACGGCGACAACGCGCGCGCCCATCTGGAAACAACGGGTCCCGAGCTTCTGGCGCAGCTGGCCTGCCGGAATCTTACCCCCGATGCGTTTGTGGCCGGGGTCGGCACAGGCGGCACGGTGATGGGTGTCGGCGCGGCCCTGCGTGCGGCTCACCCGGACGTGCGCATCCATCCGCTGGAACCAAAGGAATCGCCGACGCTCTCCACCGGACACAAGATCGGCAGCCACCGCATCCAGGGCATTTCGGATGACTTCATCCCGGCGCTGGTGAACTTCCGTGAACTGAATGATGTGATCGCCGTGTCCGATGGCGACGCGATCCGCATGGCTCAGCGGCTGGCGCGCGAACTGGGGCTTGCCGTGGGCATTTCCTCCGGCGCCAACCTGATCGGCGCGGTGATGGTGGCAGAGCGGCTGGGCGAGGGCGCGTGCGTGGCGACCATCTTCTGCGACGACAACAAGAAGTATCTGTCGACGGCGCTGGCGGGCGATGAACCCGTGAAGGATAGCGATCTCAGCCCGGAGATCGAGCTGATCGACTTCGATGCGGCCTGCTGCGGCTAGCGCTTTGAGGCGGCGGCAGCTTCTTCAGCGGCCTTGTTTGTGAAGCGGCGGGTGAACTGCGTGACGCGCGGGGCGATCTCGGTTTCGAAGCGCGAGCCGTTGAATACGCCGTAATGGCCGACGCCGGGCTGGATATAGTCCGAGCGCATGTCCTTCGGAATGTTCGTACAGATATCATGTGCGGCCTGCGTCTGGCCGATGCCGGAGATATCGTCCTTCTCGCCCTCAACGGTCATCAGCGCGACGGTGCGCACTTCCGAAGGTTTCACGAGGCGCTTGCCGCGATAGCTGTAGATGCCGCGCGGCAGGTGGTGTTCCTGGAAGACGCGCTGGATGGTCTGCAGGTAGAACTCTTCCGTCAGGTCGAGCACGGAAAGGTATTCGTCGTAGAATTCGCGGTGCTTTCCGGCGGAGTCGCCATCACCGCCGACGAGGTGGTTGAAGAACTTCCAGTGTGCGTCGACGTGGCGGTTCCAATTCATGTTCATGAATGAGGAAAGCTGGACAAAGCCCGGATAGACGCGGCGCAGCACGCCCGGATAGGGCGCCGGCACGGTGTGGATCATGTTCTCCTCGAACCAGCTGAACGGACGCTCTTCGGCGAGCTTGTTCGGCACGGTCGGTGATTTGCGCGCATCGATGGGCGAGCCCATGAAGGTCATTGTGGCGGGGAGCGCGGGGTCTTCCTCTTCCGCCATCATCGAGATGGCGGCGAGCACCGGCGGGCCGGGCTGGCAGACGGCGAGGACATGCGCACCGCCGCCCAGATGCGTGAGCATCTGGCGGACATGGTCGATATAGTCGTCAAGGTCGAACCGGCCGAGGAAGACCGGCGCCATGCGCGCGTCGGACCAGTCGGTGATGTACACATCATGCGTCTCAAGGAAGCCTTCGACGGTGCCGCGCAGCAGCGTGGCGTAGTGGCCGGACAGCGGCGCGACGATCAGCAGGCGCGGCAGCGGCGCGGCGCCGGGGCGGCGGCAGGAAGTTAGAACGTCTGCATCTTTCCTGAAATGCACGAGGCCGCACCAGGGCGAGCGCCAGGCGACGGTCGGCGTGACCGGCACGGTGACACTGTTGATGCGCACCGAGTCGATGCGCCATTCGGGCTTGCCGTAATATCGGGTGGCGCTCTCGAACACGTCCGCCATGGCCGCGAGGGATTTGCCGTAACTGGTCTGGCCGAAGGGGTTCAGCGGCGATGCGAGCGCAGCGCGCCCGGCCCGTGCGGCGAGCCGCATCGGTGCCATGGCCACCCGGTTCATCTCGACGAGGGAATACAGCATCTGCGTCACCGACCCTTCATGTTGCAGTGCAGCGTAAGCCCGGGATGAAGTTCCTGCAATGGCTGTCATTGCGCATCCGCAATTTTCAAAGGTTAACCCAAGGTATTGATGAAGCGCTAATTTTCGCCTGCGGGGAGAACTTCCGGATCAGGCCTTGCTGTTAATTCTTGCGCTCTCCCGCCCCCGAAAGAAGGAATCCGCGATGTTCCTGCCTTGCCGACCCAACCCTCACGCTGGCGGACGGATGACCCGCGCGCTCGTCTTCGAGAAGACGCCAGGCACCCATTTCGCCATCGATGCAGAAGCCCTGCATCGCCAGCCGGAACTGCTGAAGCCGTTCGGTCGCTGGCTGCATGTGCGCCTGCGGGTGCTGGATGCGCTGGCCTATCTGGCGGTGCTGCTGGGCGTACTGGCCGCCATGCCGGTTGGCTGGTGGACGGCCGCCGTCGGCGTTCTGGTCTGCGTGCTGATGCTGGCAGCAAACCGCAAGACCGCCGGGCGCCTTGCCCGGGCGGCCACCGAGCGGTCAACCGAGGCCTTCCGGCAGCTGCACGAGATGGGCTGTCTCTGGCTGGTGAAGAGCTAGAGCCCGAACAGGCCGAGCACGGCTGCGATCAGCGCCGTAGCCGTGAACATCAGGATCAGGGCGACCGAGGCGCCACGCTGTTCCTTGCGCTTGGTGCGCACGCCTGGTGCATTCTTGCCTTCCTTGGGAGAGAGCATCATCCGGGTTGCGTAGAAGCCGAAAGCCGCCACCAGCGAGACGATGCCGGCAATCAGGCTGCCTCCGAAAATGAAGAGTCCGCCGGCGACGGCACTGAGGAAGCCGAGCTGCGGACTGGTGCGATGGATCAGTTCGCGTACATGCCCATCCGCCCGGGCGCCCGTAAGCTTGTCGAAGCTGCAATTGGGCGAAACGATCGCTGCGACCCATGACGCGCCGATGGCCAGCGCGCTGGTCATCAGGCCGAGATTGTTCAGAAGTATCTGCAGGTTTGCGGGCATGCGCGGGTTTATCGGCGGATTCGGCCACTTGCGGGAAGAGGCTAAAACCGGCCCTTCAAAACCGCGTCGTCAGGCTGATGACGGCGTTCAATCGCCCCTCTCCACCGAAATCCTTCAGGGCGCCGGATGGCTCAAGCCAGGTCAGCTCTGCATTTACATCCCAACGCGCGCCGGGCGCCCAGCGGGCTTTCAGGATCGCGCCGTAGATCACCGGCCCGCCGCCGGCGGAGCCCGCAGGCAGGTAGGGTGTCGCCGCGCCGGGCGCGCTGATCGCTGCGCCGCGTGACGCGCGCCAGCTGACTTCGCCGCCAACGGAAACGCGCACGTCCGGCGCCGCATCGAACGAGATCTCGGGATAAACGGCGATCACGTTGGTCGCGTTATAGTCACCGGTGCGGCCAAGATAGCCCATCACCGGCGCGAGCGTCGCCCAGGTTTCATTGTCGTCCGTCCCCGCCTTGTTGCCGGAGGCGCCATCCATCCGCAGCGTCACGGCAGGCTTGCGCGGCGCATCGATTGTGCGTGTGATCTCTGTTGCGAACGCCCAGGCGGAAATGTCCGCCCCCGGAACAGTGCCGGTCTGAAGGCCGGCCTCTGCCGAAACGGCCCACGGCGCCGCCTTGCGTGAGGCTCGCGCAATCCACGTCGTGCGCTCCTCTGGCCCTGCACGGCGCGGGAAGGCACCAGTATCCGTTTCCTCATGCAGGACAAAAGCGCCGAACTCATATCCCGCCGGTGCACCAAAGCTTCCTTCGGCAAAGGCGCCGGTAAGTGTTTCGCCGCCGAGGTCACGCGTTTCGAAGACACCGGGACCGGAGACAAAGCGTTCGCCATGGAAGACCTGAACCCGCAGATCATCACGCCGGTAACGCAGAGCGGCGGCATCATGAACCAGCTGGTAGTTGAAGATGTCGACCGGAAAGAGGAGCCGCGAGGAAGACCGGAACAGGTCCTGCCGCCCGAGCCGCAACGTCGCCTCCGGCGTAAGGCGAATGTCAGCAAACGCGCGCTGCAGGGCCACTTCCGCCTCGTCGAAAATGCGGGGGACCTTTCGCCCATCCTGGCCCCAACTGCCCGCCTGGAGGAATACCCGGACATGATCGCCAAGATGGGCATCGGCGTGCACCAGACCGCGGAAGTTGACCGCATTCACCGCCGGTTGGCCCGAAATACCGAACTCCGGCGGATCGCGCGTCTCGGCGCGCACGCGGCCCTCCCCGCCCAGCGTGAGGCGCCAATCCCCATCCGGACCGAAAGCCATGTTCTTGAAGCGGGGCGCGTCAGGCGCATCCGCTTCAACCCAGGACCAGTCTTCCTGCCAGCGGTCCGGCTTCAGCGTTGACTCGAAGTCCGGCGCCTTGTCCGGCGTCCCTTGCGGACTGGCCGGCGCTGCGAGGGCCAGGGCGAAGCCGCTCCACGCCAATAAGTGCAATTGCATGTTTCTGGCGGGAGATTTGCGCATGGCCGGACGCCTGTTCAGTCTGCGAGGTTGGTGATCACTGAGCCGAGCAAGGCACGAAGCTCTGTATCCGGACCTTTGCCGATGGCTGCTTCGAGGCTGGATTGCGCCGCCTGCCAAAGCGGCAGCGCCTCAATCCGCAGCCGCGTGCCCGCAGGCGTCAGCCGCACCCGGCGCGCCCGGCGGTCTTCGGCGTCCACCCTGGCCTCAACCAGCCCGCGCGCCGTCAAGGGGCGCAGGAGGCGCGATACGGTCGACGGGTCCATGATGTTGCGATCTGCCAGCTCCATGACCGTCTGGTCGGGCGAGAGATGTATCTGCACAAGCAGGCTGAACTGCCCGATGGTCAGGCCGGCTGGCGCCAGCGCCGCATCATAGTGCCGGTGCGCGCGCCGTGTTGCCTGAGACAAGGCACGGCAGGTGCAGACCATCATGCGAGAGTTTGGCGCGGTCGTCATCAGGACACCCTACGCCCGTTACATGCAATTGCAAGGAATGGCCTCTGGGTTTGATCCAGATTCCTGTAGTCGCCGGGCGCGCGAGAGGATTGGCGCGCTCTTGCTGTCCATGCAATCTCATCGCCGGAGGTTTCCGGAACAGCGCCATGGCGTACAGATTCAGGTCGAGCGACAAATCGGTCTCCGCCGGCCTTCGGCGGATCGCCGCGTCCGAATTCGCGCAGCTGCGCGAAGTCCTCGCCAACCGCGCCCTTCCCGCAGACCGCAAGATCCACGAGGCCCGCAAGACCACCAAGCGGCTTCGCGCTTTGCTGCGCCTCGTTGAGCCAGCCTGCCCAGCGGCGCGAAGCGAAATCGGTTCGCTGCGCGAGGCCGCTGCAAGCCTGTCTGCGCTGCGCGACCGGGGCGCACTGGGCGAAACACTCTCGCGCCTCGATTTGCCGGAGCCTTCTGCAACGCTGCTGCGCACCGGTCTCGAGGTGAAGACCACGGCAGCACGGGGGCAGCGCCAACTGCTCGCTGCTTTTGCCGCGGACATGAACACGGTTCGCACACGCGCTGAGGACTGGACGCTATCCGCAGAGGGATGGAATGCGCTGCAGCCCGGTCTGGAACGCAGCCATCGCCGTTTCCGCAAGGCCTTCAAGGCCGCGCGCGGCGCGCGCGATGAGGAGCCCGTCCACGAGTTCCGCAAACGCGCGAAGGACCACTGGTATCATACCTGTCTGCTGCGCAGCGTCCTGCCGCCCGTCATGGAAGGCTATGCCGGCGCAGCTGAAAGCCTGTGCGACGATCTCGGCGACTGGCGCGACCTCGGCCTGCTGGAAGCCGCCGTGCGGGAGATGCCAGCCAGCCAGTTGCCGCAAGCAGACGCCGCCGCCGCCCTCAAGGTGATTGCAAAGTCCCGGCGCAAGGCCCTCAAGCGGGCCTTCCGGATGGCCGAACGCCTCGCCGCCGAACCCCCAGGCGTCTACACTGCGCGGCTGAAGGCCTGGTGGAAAGCCGCCCGCTAGAAGAGTAGGGGCCGCACCCGATGGATACGGCCCCTGTTCGTCAGCCTGCGGACGACCGGATCAGAAAGCGTAACGCGCCATGATCTGGAAGACCGGACCGGCTTCTTCGGATTCGAGTTCGTACTCGTCGAATGACCGGTCAATCTGATCCTGTATCGTCGTGAACTTGTTGAACACTTCGTCTTTGGAACCGTTCAGGAGGTTTGAGCCCACAGCCCGGATCGTGAACTGCTTCCCGAAACGCTTCTCGATGAAGACCTCGAGATCGGCGCCATAGGAGGTCGTGATCTCTTCACCGATCACGCGGCCGAAGGCATCACCCTGCTTGCGGTAAGTGGCACCGAACGCGGCATCGAGTGCGTCGAGATCATGGATGAAACCAAAGTTGTAGACGTACTCGGACTGGTCGTTGAACCGGCGCGAACCGAAGGCATCGTCAATTTCGCTGTCGAGCCACGAGAAGTTGGCAAATGCGCCGGTGTCAGGCAGGCCGAACATGGTGAGCGGCGTCGAAAGGTCGACCTCAATACCGTAGACGGTACCGTCGCCGGTATTCTGCGGCTGCAGCACAAACGTACCTGGACCTTCAGACCCCTCGGTGCCGGTGCTTGCCACTTCGATCAGGTCCGAGACATCCCGGTAGAAGACGTTGACGCCGAACACGCCTTGTTGTCCCAACCGGCGCTCATAGCCCACGTCCAGGCCCCAAGCCGTTTCAGGCTCCAGCGCCGGGTTGCCCAGAAGGTCATTGTCACCCAGCTCGGCTTCGAGCAGTGCCGGTGAAATGAAGTTGAAGTTTGGACGGCGCATCGTGCGTGCCACTGAGGCCGACAACCGGTCAGCCGCGGTAAGATCAAACTTGACGTGGGCCGAAGGCAGGAAGAACGCAAAGTCGTTCGTCTGTACCTGGTCAGCCGGGGCAACCGTCAGGTCGGTGATCGTCACGTCCGTGGTCTCATAACGCAGACCCGCTTCCCAGTTGAGGCGGCCTGCATCGCCGTTGACCACCGCAAAAGCGTCAAGACGTTCTTCCCCCACCGTGCTGACACCGCCCGGCACTGGCGCAAGCAGCGTCCAGGGCTGGCGCACTTCATTCGGGTTGTTCGAGAACTGGTTCCACCCATCGCGAACAGTCGATGCAATGTTGAAGCGGTTGCGCTGTGTACGGATATCCGAGTCGCGTTGCTTGTCCTGATAGAAGGCGCCGATTTCCAGATCGAGGCTGCTGCTGGCTTCGAACTTGTGCGAAATCTCGGCGAAGGTCTCTTCGTCAGTCAAGTCGGTGACGGTGAGATCTCCGGTGTAGCGCGGGGCGGTCCGATCGAAATCGATTTCGTCTTCCGTTTCGTACACCGCCTCGTCAAAGTTGGCCAAGCCAGCCTTGAACTGCGTCTCACCAGCGGACCAATCCTTCTTCACAACGGCGCGCAGGGAGTAGTTTTCCTGATCGATGTCGGCAAGGTTGGCATTGTCCGTAAGCAGATTGCCGGGAACAGTACGGCGAACCGGGCCGTTGACATTCACCGGATCATTGTACTCGAAGGAGCGTTCGTCTTCGGTCCGCTCAGTCTTTACATAGAAGCCGGAGAAAGTCATCGACAAACCGTCCTGCGCCTCAATGCTATAGTCGGCATTGAAGGAGTAATCGGTCCCATCGCGGGTATCTGTCTGGTCTTCCCGGTTGTCGAAATCATCTGTCCTGAAGTTCGGATTGTTCTCGGGGCTATCTCCGAAGCGCTGGGATTTCTTGATCTTGGGGTTGTAACGGCCTTGCAGGTTGGCCCCCAGCAAAATACGGCCCGGCCCAAGCTTGCCGCCATACACAGCACCAAGGCTTTCCTTCAGTTCGCCATCGTCGAACAGGAGACCGCCTGCACGGATGTATCCGCCATCGAGTTCATAACCGTTGCGCAGCACGATGTTCAGTGTGCCGGCCAGTGCATCGCCAGAGCGGCGCGCGGAGGATGAACGAACGATCTCCACACGGTCGATCAGCTCCGCCGGGATACGGTCAAGGAAGAAGGAGCGGTCTGCATTGGATCCCGGCACTTTCTCGCCATTGATGAGGATCTGCGTATAGCCGGGGTCAAGACCGCGCAGGCGGGCCCCGTCGCTTTCGATCACATCCGAGAGGAAGGTCACGGAAGGCACACGTTTCAATGCATCGCCGGCGGTCAGCGGCTCGAAGCGCTGGAAGTAGTCCTGGCCGTATTCGAGGGTCTGGACGGTCTCTTCGCTCCGGTTGCGATAGGAGATTTCAGCCTGGACGACCACCGTCTCTGCACGGAGGATCGGGTCTTCCTCTTCGGTCGCCGGGGCGGGTGCAGTCTGGGCAGAAGCGGAGAAGGCCGCGCCAAGGCAAAGGCTGGCGAGGCTCGCAGTCGAGAAAAGGGAAACTCTGGTTTTCATGAAACACCCCGGTTGTGAATGACGGGGCGCTACCATTCGTTCTTCGCAATCCGGTGACGGATTCATACAAGTTTTATGACGTCGCGAATCTGTCACACGCGAAAGCTAAGGCGAGGTCAGATGACACTCATGAACGGGATGGCGACAGCGTTGACCGAGCGTTGCGGGCTTGGCGCCAACCACTCTGACAATCTGCTGACATGCCCTGTCAGGAACGCGGCAGGCCAGCTGATACAGGCATCCGCATCTGCCAGAAAAAACAAGAAGGACCCTCCAGAATGCTGAAACCCCTGCTCCTTTCCGCAACCTGCATCTTTGCCTTGGCCGGGTGCGCTTCTTCTCCACCGGTCATTCCTGGCCAGGCGCTAGTGATGCCCGCCATGGAAACGGCGCCTGCTGGCGCGCGCGGGGATGCGGCGGACGATCCTGCGGTCTGGCTGCATCCATCGGATGCGTCGAAATCGCTGATCCTCGGCACCAACAAGCAGGAAGGCCTTGTCGTCTACAATCTTGATGGCACCGAAGCGGCTCGCCTGCCTATCGGCCTGATCAACAATGTCGACATCCGTCAGTCTGCGGACCGTGCCTATGACGTTGCTTTCGCCAGCAATGATCAGGTGAATGCGATTTCAGTGTTCATGATAGACCGCACGACCGGGACGGTCACTCATCGCGGCGACATCCCGACAGGCCGGATCGAACCTTACGGGATATGCTCAGGACGCGAAGGCGGCATCGATTTCGCGGGCGTGACCTACAAGGACGGAACGGTAGAGGTCTGGTCGGTGTCGGCGAGCCCCGAATCGCTGACAGGCACACTGGTGAAAACCGTGAAGCTCGCCAGCCAGCTCGAAGGCTGCGTCTTCGATGAGCCTCAAGGACTGCTGTTTGTCGGCGAGGAAGCGCGAGGCCTCTGGAAAATGTCCTATCGCGATGAAGTCCCGGCCCCCGAGCTGATCGATGAAGTTGGCGGGTCCGCCGGCCTCGTGGCAGATGTCGAGGGCGTCTCGATCTGGCGGGGAAAGGACAATGCCGGATGGATCGTCGTCTCCGCGCAGTCCGATGACAGGTTCGTCGTGTATGCCCGCAAGGCGCCGCACAAAGCGATGGGCAGCTTCTCGATTGGCGAGAATGCGGCGCTAGGTATCGACCACGTGACGCATACGGACGGTCTGGATGTCTTCTCTGCTGCCCTGCCCGGTTATCCGCGGGGAATTCTCGCCGTGCAGGACGACGGCAATCCGAAATCGGGCGTGGACCAGAACTTCAAGGTCGTCAGCTGGGCAGATATTGAAGCCGCGCTCGGCCTGCCCGTGCTGGAGGCCGAATAGGCCTCAGCCGACACTCATCGCCAACAGCCGGCTGATCTGCGCGCGCGGCAGGCCGCTATCAGCGTGATAATCGTTGATAGCGGCCTGCAGGCTAGCAAGGTCGCGCTTCGTAGTTGCCTCTGGCTTGTCGAGCACGCCTTCACGCACGAGGGCTGCGCAAACATCCCCGGAGGCGATCCATGCATCCCACCCGGCAAAGCGCAGGAAATATTGCCCGGTTGCCCCGCCAAGACGGGAACCACGCTTGTTCAGTACACTGAGCAAGCCCGTCTGGTCTTCTCCCGGCCATCTTGACAGGAATTTGCCGAAGCCGCCCTCCTCCCGTTCGACCTGCACCACAAAGCGCGCATTCTCGAGCGTCGCCTTGATCTTCTGGCCATTGCGCACAATACGCGTGTCGCTGACCAGCCGGTCCATCATGTCCTCTCCGAAGAAGGCGAGCTTGACGGGATCAAAGCCCTCGAAGGCCTCCTCAAAGCCGTCCCACTTTGCTTCAATGACCTTCCAGTTGAATCCGGCATTGAACACGCATTTTGTCATCACGGACAGCAGCCTGTCCGCCGGCACCTTCGCGAGGTTTTTCACGGCATGCGCGTTGGCGGATTTTTTCAGCGCCGCCGCCTCGCCGCCGTGATGCCCGGCGGCGAGTTTGAGGATTGGACCAAAGCAGCGCGCCATACTACTTCAGCGCAGTTTCATAAACTTTCGCATAATCGTCCGCAGTCATCGTGCGCGGATTGCCAAAATGCGCGAGGTCTTTCAGCGCATAGTCGACGATGCCGGGCGCATCAGATGCTTCCAGCCCCATCGCCGACAGGTTCTTCGGAATACCAATCGCATTGTTTAGGTCCTGGATGGCATCTGCCAGATCGGCGCCGGCCTTCAGGCCCATCACCTGGCGCAGGCGCGCATACTTTTCATCAGCCGCGCCGTCATGGAAGCGCAGGATATGAGGCAGGAACACCGCATTGAGTGTGCCATGATGCAGCTTCTTTTCATGCAGGCGGCCAGCAGCGTGGCTGAGCGCATGAACGCCGCCCAAGCCCTTCACGAACGCAAGCGCACCTTCATAGCTCGCCATCATCATGTGCCAGCGGGCCTCGGCATCTGATCCATCCTTCACGGCGCGCACCAGCATGCCCTTGCCGAAAGCGCGCTGCGCGCCGTCATAACCAATGCCTTCCGCAGGCGGATTGATTGACGGTGTCAGCACCGCCTCGATGCAATGCGTCAGCGCGTCCATGCCTGTCGCCGCCGTCAGATGTGCAGGCAGCCCGAGCGTCAGGTCCGGATCGCATAGCGCAACAACCGGGATCAGGTTCGGCGAGGCAAAGGTTTCCTTGCGTCCATTCTCCATGATGATGACCATGCCGACGGAGACTTCCGATCCCGTGCCGGCGGTCGTAGGGATGGCGATCAGCGGCGGGATCTTGCCGATCTTCTTGGCGCCGCCGATGATTGCGGCATAGGTTTCCAGAGGCTCGGCATGGCTGGCGAGCAGGCCGATCGCCTTGGCATGGTCCATAGACGAGCCGCCGCCTACCGCAATGATGCCATCCGCGCCAGACTCCTTGTAGAGCTTCGTTGCGAGTTTGGTCTGCGTCTCGGTCGGGTTCGGGATGGTCTCGGCAAACACGCCGGCAGGCGGCACGCCGAGCGCGTCCTCGACCTTCGCCAGGATGCCCGAGGCCTTGATCCCAGCATCGGTCACGATGAACGGACGGGTGATGCCCTTGCCCTTGGCAAGGGCGGCGAGCTGCTTCAGCGCGCCAGCGTCGAAAACGCATTGGGTGAGAAAATTCATGACGGGCATCAGGCACACTCCAGCGAGGGAACAGGAAAAGACGCCCATGTTCCCCGCTGGAGGCCGGAAGTTCAAGCCTTTCCTTGAGGTCAGGCGCCAGCCCCTCAAGGCCTCACAAACCGGCCGTCGCTTCCCTTGCGGGTCCCCTCCGCAATCCGAGTATTCTGGCGCCTCTCCGAAATCGTCTCAATACGGACGATTACCTAGTCGCGCGCCTATGCCGCGCGGCGCGCAGACGCGCGGCAAGGTGGCCAATTTCATGTTTGTTTCCAGAAGCTTACGCAGAACCATCACTCACGGAAATGATTGGAACAAAGTGATGAAAAAGCTTCTTCTTGCTGCCCTTATGGCAGGCTCGGCGCTGACGGGCGTTGCCGGTACGGCCTCTGCAGAAAGTGCAGACAACCCCTGGATGCTCCGCGCCCGGGTGCTCGGCGTGCTACCTGACGAAAGCGCTGGCCTCTCGGTGGGCGGCGTATCATTAAAGAGCGATGCGGACATCGGTGATCAGTATGTGACGGAATTCGACATCACCTACTTCTTTACCGACAACATAGCAGCGGAACTCATTCTTGCGGTCACCCCGCATGATGTGAAGGCAACCAACGTCACCGTGCCAGGCGCATTGACCAATGCAAACATCGATCTCGGCGACGTCTGGCTGCTGCCGCCGACACTGACCGTCCAGTATCACTTCCAGAACGGTTCCAAGTTCAAGCCGTATGTCGGTGCAGGTGTAAACGCGACCTTCTTCTTCAACGAAGACGAAGGCCCGGTTGCCGACGGCATCGACTACGACCCGAGCTTCGGCCCAGCCCTGCAAGCCGGCTTCGACTATGACCTCGATGGCAAGGAAGGCGGCTTCGCCGTAAACGTCGACGTGAAGAAGATCTGGATCAATACGGACGTGACGGTCGACTTCACCACCGCTCTCGGCGCCCGGGTCGATGCCGATGTGGACATCAACCCGCTCGTTGTCGGGGTTGGCCTCGCCTACAAATACTGAGGTCCTGCCCTCTTTCCCTGCAGGCTTCGGTAGACGGCGCCGGGTCTTTCTGAAGGAAGGCCCGGCGCCGTTCGTTTTCTGCGCCGCGCCTCTTGCGCAGCGGTTTCAAGACGTTACCCGTTGGGCATGACGATCCTGACCGTAAAAGACCTCGCCGTAGATTTCGAAACCGCTGATGGCACCGTAAACGCCGTGAGGGGAATTTCCTTTCAGGTTGCGGCCGGCGAATGCCTTGGAATCGTTGGCGAAAGCGGCTCGGGCAAAAGCCAGTCAGCCCTCGCCGCCATGGGCCTTCTCGCCGAAAACGGGAAAGCGCGCGGACAGATCCTGTTCAATGGCACCGACATGATCACCGCCCCCAAGGCGGAGCTGCGCAAGATCCGCGGCGCGGAGATGTCGATGATCTTCCAGGATCCGCTGACCAGCCTGACACCGCACATGACCGTTGGCGCGCAGATGCGGGAGATTCTCGCGCTGCATCAGAACATCAAAGGCGAGGAAGCCGACAAGCGCTGCGTCGACTGGCTCGAACACGTCCGCATTCCGGAAGCTGCGCGCCGTCTCGATCAGTTCCCGCACGAGCTTTCCGGCGGCATGCGCCAGCGTGTGATGATTGCCATCGCCATGCTGTGCGGCCCGAAACTGCTGATCGCCGACGAACCTACAACCGCCCTCGATGTCACCGTCCAGGCGCAGGTGCTGGAACTGATGGCCGAGCTGAAACGCGAAACCGGCACCGGCATCGTGCTCATCACGCACAACATGGGTGTCGTCGCCCGCATGTGTGACCGCGTGATCGTGATGCGTCATGGCGAGATCGTCGAACAGGGAGCCACCGACGACATCTTCTACGCGCCGCAACATCCTTACACGAAAATGCTGCTGTCAGCCGTGCCGCGCATCGATCAGCCGGATCCGCCGGGCCGTCCCGCGCTCGCTCCCGCACCAGCCCCGGAAACCGCGCCGGTGCTGGAGGTCAAGGACATGAAGGTTCACTTCCCGATCCAGATCAAAGGCGGCCTTTTCGGGAAAACGAAGCCGCTGAAAGCCGTCAACGGTGTCAGCTTTGACCTGCGGCCCGGCGAGACGCTCGGCGTCGTCGGCGAATCCGGCTGCGGCAAGTCCACCCTCGCACGCGGCGTTCTGAAACTGATCCCGCCGACCGCCGGCACCGTTGCCTGGCTAGGCAAAGATATCACGAAGGCCAATGCCGGCGAAATGAACGCGCTGCGCGACGACCTGCAGATCGTCTTCCAGGATCCGCTCGCCAGTCTTGACCCGCGCATGACCATCGGTGCGTCGATCGCCGAACCGCTGCAGGTGCACGAACCGAAGTTGAACAAGACTGAGCGCGAAGCGAAAGTGCGCGCGATCCTGCCCCGCGTCGGCCTCGATCCGAACCTGATCAACCGCTACCCGCACGAGCTTTCCGGCGGCCAGAACCAGCGCGTCGGCATAGCCCGCGCCATGATCCTTCAGCCGAAGCTCGTGATCTGCGACGAGGCAGTCTCTGCCCTCGACGTCTCGGTCCAGGCGCAGGTGGTGGACCTGCTGATCGAGCTGCAGAAAGAGTTCGGCCTGGCGATGATCTTCATCAGCCACGACCTCGCGGTCGTGCGCCAGATCAGCCACCGCGTGATGGTGCTCTATCTGGGCCGCGTCGTCGAGCTGGCCGGGCGCAACACGATCTATACGGACGCGCGCCACCCCTATACGAAAGCTTTGATCGCGGCGGTGCCAAATGCGGACCCGAGAAGTGAACGCACCCGCGAGCGGCTTCGCCTCACGGGCGACCTGCCTAGTCCGCTCGACAGCCGGGCCGCGCTGCGGTTCCTCAAGTCGAAAGTCATCGACGATCCGGAAGCCGAGCAGTACCAGCCCCGGCTCGTCCTCGTCAGCCCGGATCACTGGGTGGCCGAACATGATGCGGTTGCCGGCGCGGATGCCCTTTTGGCGGTCTGATCCAGAATTGTAAGCGCTTTTCGGCCGGACTCCCGGATTAAGTATTCGACACGCGAATACTAATCGGGTTGTATATCGTCCTGCAGGAGCCCTCATTGGTTGTGGTGCGGAGTGCGTCCACGTGCATAAGGTCAGGCCCGCCGGGCCCAGTGAAACGGATCGCATCGACGCCGCAGTTCCTGCAGGCATCGACTTCCTGCAGGCTTTCAGCTTGGTTCCGACACCGCTGATGATCCTCGACCGCCAACTAGTGATCCGGTTTGCCAATGCGGCCTATCTGAAGACCACGGGCTGCAGGCTGAGCGAAATCCAGGACCGGTATGTTTTCGAGGCCTTCCCGGAAACGGAAGCCCGGACCGAGTTGTTCCGGTCCGCTTTCGAATTGGCCTTCGAAGGGACGACAAATGTCGTGACGACGGAGCCCTTCGCGATCCCGGTTGAGGGCGGCGGTATGCGTGAGGCCATATGGACCTGCACGCAGTCGCCGCTCAGAAATCCCGCCGGCGAAGTCGAATACGTCTTGCAGAATGCGCTCGACATAACTGCCCGGCATCAGCGCGAACAGGAGAACCGCCTCCTGATGCGCGAACTGGATCACAGGGTGAAAAACTCGCTGGCAACCGTGCAGGCGATTACCCGGATGTCGCTCACGGATGCCAAGTCCATGGAGGTGGCGAAAGAAGAACTGCTCGGACGCCTGCGTGCCTTGTCTGATGTCCAGAGCCTGCTGGTCGATCAGAGCTGGCAAGGCTCGACCGTAGATGCCGTGCTCGTCAATGCGCTGACGCCCTTTGGTTACACCGTTTCACCGGACGGCCGGATCCGGCTGGACGGCCCGGAGGTGCGGCTGACCGCCAAGCAGATGCAGGCCCTGTCGATGGCCCTGCATGAGCTCGCCACCAATGCCGCCAAATACGGGGCCCTCTCCAACGATCATGGAACCGTTCATGTGACGTGGACGTTGGACCGGGCGAAGGGTTCACATTTCAGGCTTGTGTGGCGTGAAGCCGGAGGTCCGGAAGTGAGGGCCCCTCAAAGAAAAGGGTTCGGTACAGTTATGCTGACCCGGATCCTGGCACAGGAGATAAACGGCGAAATATCGCTGGAGTATAACTCAGACGGGCTGGTTTGCAGCATGGAAGGGTGGCTCGACAAAGGAAACTGAAAAGAGAACGGCAATGGCAGCAAAACAGATCTTTATCGTTGAGGACGAGGCGCTGCTGCTTTGCGAACTCGAGGACCTTGTCGTCGATCTGGGATATGAACTTGCGGGCAGCGCCACCAGCGTGGACCGCGCGATGGACAAGCTGTCGGACGGGCTGTTGCCTGACGCTGCGCTGCTCGACCTTAACTTGAACGGCATGCCCAGCGACCCTGTCGCTGACCGCCTTGTGGAACGGGGCGTGCCGATCATCTTCGTCTCTGGCTATGGGGCGCGCGGGCTGGACGAGCGCTTTAGCGGCTTTGATGTGCTTCAGAAGCCCTATGACGAAACTGCCCTCGCTGACGCCTTGAAACGGGCACTGGACGCCAAAGGCTGACGGAAAAGGGCCTTGCGCCCGCAAGGCGAGCCCGCCTTGTCTTCCCACCCCTCCCCGCATAGGGTGCCCGCGCTTCAGCCGGACCCCATGCCATGCCCGATTCCCAGCTTCCCGAACTGCCCGTCACCCTGGCCGACATCCAGGCCGCCGCGAAGGTGCTCGAAGGCAATATCGAGCGTACCGAACTCGCCCATTCGCGGACGCTGTCGGCCATCACCGGCGCCGAAGTCTGGATCAAGCTGGAAAACCGCCAGTACACCGCTGCCTTCAAGGAGCGCGGCGCACTGAACAAACTGGCAAAGCTGTCGGACAATGAGAAGAAGTACGGCGTCATCGCCGCCTCGGCCGGCAACCATGCGCAGGGCGTCGCCTACCATGCCCGCCGCCTCGGCATTCCGGCGACCATCGTGATGCCGCTGACCACGCCCTTCAACAAGGTCGAGCATACACGCGACCACGGAGCCCGCGTGCTGCTGGAAGGGATGACCTTCGACGAGGCCAAGGCGCATGCCTATGACGTTTGCACACGCGAGGGGCTGACCTTCGTGCACCCCTTTGACGATGCCGACATCATCGCGGGTCAGGGCACCATCGCCCTCGAGATGCTTGCCGACAATCCAGGCCTCGACACACTCGTAATCCCGATCGGCGGCGGCGGACTGATCGCCGGCATCGCAATCGCGGCGAAGGCCCTGAAACCCGAGATCCGCGTTATAGGCGTTCAGGCCGCGATGTATCCCGCCATGCATGCGGCCTTGCGCGGCAAGCCGGCCAAGACCGGCGGCGCCACTATCGCCGAGGGCATCGCCGTGCGCGATGTCGGCGAAGTCACCCGTCAGATCTGCGAACGCCTTGTCGACGACGTTGTCCTCGTCGAAGAGGAGCATCTCGAACGCGCAATCACGTTGTTCGTCGAAGTCGAGAAGACGATTGCCGAGGGCGCTGGCGCCGCGGGCCTCGCCGCCCTGCTGGCCCATCCGTCGCGCTTCTACGGCCGCAAGGTCGGCCTTGTCCTATGTGGCGGCAATATCGATACCCGCCTTCTGGCCTCCGTGCTGACCCGCGCGCTCGTGCGCGAGAACCGCCTTGCCCGAATCCGCATTGTCGGCGATGACCGGCCGGGCCTCCTCGCACTGGTCTCCAAGATCATCGGCGATAACGGCGCCAACATCATGGAAGTCTCCCACAACCGGATCGCGCTCGATGTGCCGGCCAAGGGCGCCGAGTTCGACATCCTGATGGAAACGCGCGACAGCCAGCACACGCAGGAAGTCATCGATGCCCTCGCCCAGGCGGGCTACCCGCCCCGCGCGATCTAGGCCGCCACCGCCACAACATCCGCACACAGACAGGTCTGCCCCATGACGAACGATACCCAAGCTACCTCGACTTCCGGGGCCAAGACGGAAGGCGGCTCGCCGCTGACGCTGATTGTGCTGATGATCATCGGCCTGTTCGTGGCGGGCTATTTTGTCCGCACCAGTACTGCCTCGCCGGTCCAGTCGGGCCAGACCCCTGCCCCCAACGCCACACCGGAAGACATCATGCCCGCAGCTTTCAAAAAATACCTCCCCTGGGACCCGAACGGTAAGGACGTGAAGTCCGGCAATATGGGCCTTCAGTACATCGTGGTGAAGGAAGGACCGAAAGACGGCAAGAAGCCGGTCGCCACCGACCGGGTGACGGTCCACTACGAAGGCCGCCTCGCCACCGGCGAAAAATTCGACTCCTCATTCGATCGCGGCACGCCCGCCACTTTTCCGCTGAACCGCGTGATCCCCGGCTGGACCATGGGCCTTCAGGAAATGTCGGAGGGTGACGAGTATCTCTTCTACATTCCGAGCGAGCTCGCCTATGGCAACCAGGCGCGCGGCGACGTGATCAAGGCCGGTGACGACCTTGTATTCCTTGTGCAGCTCATCGGCATCGAAGTGCCTAAGATTTCCGACGCCGCAGCATGGCAGAAATACTTCCCCTGGAAGCCCGATGCGCCGGAGGTGAAGACAACCGAGTCCGGCCTGCAATATGTCGTACTTGCCAGTGGCGACCCCGCGGGAAAATCGCCCGTCAACGGACAATTCGTGCTTGTGCATTACGAAGGCCGGCTTGCCGACACAGGCGCCCTGTTCGACAGCTCTTACGAGCGCGGCGATCCGGAAGCGTTCCCCTCCAATGGGCTGATCGACGGCTGGGTCGAGGCCCTCGCCATGATGAAACCGGGTGACCGCTGGATGCTCTACATCCCTGCTGAGCTTGGCTATGGCGCGCAAGGCACGCCCGGCGGACCGATCCCGCCGAATGCCCCGCTCCAGTTCGAAGTCGAACTCATCAGTGTGATGCAGTAGGCGCTGCAATGGCAGTCACCGCCGAAGCGCTCGCCCGCATTGCCCTTGCCGCCGGCAAAGAGATCATGCGGGTCTACAGGACTGACTTCTCGGTCGAGAAAAAGCTGGACCAGTCGGTCCTCACTGAAGCCGACGGGCTTGCCGAGGCGATCATCCTGAAAGGTCTCGCCGAGGCGGACCCGGACTTGCAAGTGATCGCTGAGGAATCCGTCGCTGGCGGCATCATGCCGGAGCATGGTGCCCGCTTCGCCCTCGTCGACCCGCTTGATGGCACCAAGGAATTCGTCGCGAAGAACGGCGAGTTCACAGTCAACATCGCGATCATCGAACACGGACGCCCCGTGATGGGTGTCGTCTACGCGCCCGCGCTGCACCGGCTGTTCGTTGCCGAAAGCCCATCCCTCGCCTGGCAATCGAAGGCCGCGCCCGATGGCCCCGTGCCGGCAAAACGCAATCCCCTTCGTATCCGACCGGCCCCGAAAGACGGCATCACAGCGGTTGCCTCGAAATCCCACCGCTCGCCGGAAACCGACACCTGGCTGGCCAAGTATCCGGTGAAGGAAATCGCTGGCGCAGGCTCGGCGCTGAAATTCTGCCTGGTTGCCTCTGGCGAAGCAGACGTCTATCCGCGCCTGGGCCGCACGATGGAATGGGACACCGCCGCAGGCCAGGCGGTTGTCGAGGCGGCCGGCGGACGCGTCCTGACGCTGGACCACGCGCCTTTGCTCTACGGCAAACGCAAGCGCGGCTACGACAATCCGGACTTTATTGTCTATGGTGATGTAACGCCGCTCTGACGGCAATGAGGCAGACAATGGCCCGGCAATACTTTGGCACTGACGGAATCCGCGGACGGATCAACAAGCCGCCGATGACGGCCGAGACCGCGCTGCGCCTTGCCATCGCGGCCGCGCGCACCTTCGCTCCCGAAGGCGGACGAAACGTCGTCATCGGCCGCGATACGCGCCGTTCCGGTGAAATGATCGAAGCGGCGCTCGTGGCGGGCCTCGCCTCGATGGGCGTGCGCCCCGTGCGCCTCGGTATTGTGCCGACACCCGCCGTTGCCCTGATGGCGCGCGAGACCGGCGCCGCGCTCGGTTTCATGGTGTCCGCCAGCCACAATAAGTACGAAGACAATGGTCTCAAACTCTTCAGCCCCGAAGGTGTGAAGTTCAGCGACGCCGTGGAAGAAGCGCTCGAGGCCGCCATGGCCGTTGCCTTCGAAGGTGAATACGCGCTGCCTGCGGGCGTTTCCGAGCCCGCCGTTCTGGAAAGCGCGGGCCAGCGCTATGTGGACCGTTGCCTTGAGACGATCGGCAAAGGCCAGGATTTCTCGAAACTGAAGATTGTGCTCGACTGCGCACATGGAGCTGGTTTCGAAACAGCGCCAGAAGCCCTTCGCCGCCTCGGCGCCCATGTCCGCGTCATCGGCGCAGAACCGGATGGCATCAATATCAATGCTGGTGTCGGCTCAACCGCGACCGGCGCCCTGAAAGCTGCGGTTCTGGAAACGCGCGCCGATATTGGCATCGCGCTCGACGGTGATGCGGACCGCCTCATTGTGGTGGACGAGACCGGTGCAGAAGCTGACGGCGATCAGGTCATGGCGCTCATCGCCAGCGACATGCATCGCAAGCGCCGTCTCAAGGGCGGCGGCATGGTTGCCACTGTCATGTCCAACATGGGCCTGGACGAATATCTCAAGGCAAGCGGACTTGTCCTTGCACGCACAAAAGTCGGCGACCGTTACGTCGGCGAGCATATGCGTGCACACGGATTCAATCTCGGCGGCGAACAGTCCGGACACATCATATTATCGGATGTCTCCACGACAGGCGATGGCCTGCTGGCCGGCTTGCAAGTGCTGTCCGTTCTCGCCGCGCGCGGCGGCAAGGCATCGGACATGCTGCGCGTCTTCACACCTGCGCCGCAGAAACTCACTAACATACGTTATTCCG
Source organism: uncultured Hyphomonas sp. (assembly GCA_964643405.1). GTDB lineage: Bacteria > Pseudomonadota > Alphaproteobacteria > Caulobacterales > Hyphomonadaceae > Hyphomonas. The sequence continues at coordinate 35,606 of CAZXQD010000033.1, forward strand.
GCGCGAACCCTCTCGATTCTGATAGGGTAAAGGCTGCTCTGGCTGAAGCCGAGGCATTGCTTGGAGACCGTGGACGGATGGTTGTTCGCAAATCCGGAACCGAACCGCTGATCCGCGTGATGGTGGAAGCGCTGGATGAGGCGCAGATGCTGAAAGCGCTCGCCCTTGTTGTCGACGCGGTGAACACGGAAGCCTGATCTTACGGGCTCTCCCCGCGTCAACGGTTGCAAGTAGCCGCAGACCGATTATTCCTCCGCGAACACAGAAAAACCCGACATCGGAGGAGTACCACCATGCCCGAGGGCCAGACCCTGCCCGCATTCCGCCGGTTGCCGCAAAAGACGCCGGACGTCACGATGACGCGCAAGGGCGAGGCGATCTACATCTCCGCGCGTCAGGTGCCCGGCCCTCGCCCGAAGTCCATTCCCCACGCCCTCGACGAACGCGCCGCAATGCATCCGGACCGCGCCTTCCTGCGCGAACGCGATCCGCAGACGGATGAATGGATAACCCTGACTTATGGCGAAGCCAAGCGGATCACCGACAGCCTCGCCCAGGCTTTCCTCGATCTCGGCGCCGGTCCGGACGCACCTGTCATGCTGGTGTCTGGTAACTCGATCCGCGCCGCGATGGTGATCCTCGCCGCCCAGAAGATCGGTGCGCCTGCTGCACCGATCTCGGTACCCTATTCCACCATGTCGAGCGACTTCGACAAACTCAAGCACTGCTTCCACACCGTGAAGCCAGCCGTCGTCTTTGCCGAGCAGCTCGCCCCGTTCCGCAAGGCACTTGCCGCACTGCCGACCGGCGCCTTCAAGATCGTCAGTGCAGTGACAGAAGGCGACAATACCGTCCTCTCCTATGATGCGCTCGCCGCCACCGCCCCGACACCCGCCGTCACAGCGGCCCGCGATGCGCTGACGGATGCCAGCATCGGCAAATATCTCTTCACGTCAGGTTCCACCGGCATGCCCAAGCCCGTGCCGCAGACGCAGGGCGCGATGTGCTCGCTGATCTCCGGACAGGAAGGCCTGCGCGACAACGCCCGCGACCCGGAATACGATCCGGACCGGATCGACAACTTCCTCGACTGGCTGCCCTGGAACCACATCTCCGGCTCCAA
>CAZXQD010000034.1:0-1607 GCA_964643405.1 uncultured Hyphomonas sp.
CCGCCATGGATGAAGGCGGGGTTGTTCTCCAGCGTCTGCACGAGGTTCGGCTGCATGGCGTCCTTCAGCAGGACCATCATGGAACCAACGGCCTTGATGTCGGCAGCCGTAACGGCTGTGCGCTCGCGTGTGTAGCCGACGATGATGCGGGAGAGACGCGCTTCGAGGTCGGCGGCGTCTTTTGCGAGGCAGAGGATCGCCATGACTTCGGAGGCGACCGTGATGTCGAAGCCGGTTTCTGCGGGCGCGCCATTGCCGGGCCCGCCGAGGCCCGAGACGATATTCCTCAGACTACGGTCATTCATGTCCATTACGCGCCGCCAGGTGACGCGCGTGGGGTCAAGACGTGGCGCGTGGTTCCAGTGGATATGGTTGTCCACCATCGCGGCCAGCAGGTTGTGCGCCGATGTGATGGCGTGGAAGTCGCCGGTGAAGTGGAGGTTGATCTCATCCATCGGCACGACCTGGGCGAGGCCGCCGCCGGTGGCGCCGCCCTTCATGCCGAAGCAGGGGCCGAGCGAGGGCTCGCGCAGGCAGAGCAGGGTTTTTTCGCCGATCCGGTTTAGCGCGTCGGCCAGGCCGACGGAGGTGGTGGTCTTGCCTTCGCCAGCGGCCGTCGGGCTGATGGCGGTGACGAGGATCAGCTTTCCGGCGTTTTGCGGACGCAGGCTGCGGATGTGGCGTGCGGAGACTTTTGCCTTGTCGTGGCCATACGGGATGATGTCCTCGGGCGGGATGCCGAGGCGGGCCGCGATGTCGCCGATGGGCGCTTTCTTCGCGGCGCGCGCAATTTCGATGTCACTTGCCATGTCGGCCCAATCTCCTCCGGCGCATCCTTTGGTGTGGACAGGCCGCTCAAAACCCGCAAATCAGGCCGCAACCTAGAAGGATTCCATTGAATGCCCACCCTTGTCCGCCCGTCCGGCCGCGCTTTCGATGAGTTGCGCCCCATTTCGCTCGAAACCGGCGTGACCCGGTACGCTGAAGGCTCCTGCCTCGCAAAGTTCGGCAACACGCATGTGCTGTGCACCGCCAGCTGGGAAAAGGGCGTGCCGGGCTGGATGAAAGGGAAGGGGGCCGGCTGGGTGACCGGCGAGTACGGGATGCTGCCACGCGCCACGCATACGCGGGGCCGCCGTGAGGCTGCTGCCGGCAAGCAATCCGGCCGCACGCAGGAAATCCAGCGCCTGATCGGGCGCTCGATGCGCTCGGTCGTCGATCTCACCGCGCTGGGCGAGAACACGATCACAATCGACTGCGACGTGGTGCAGGCCGATGGCGGCACGCGCACGGCCTCGATAACCGGCGGCTTCGTGGCGCTGGCGATTGCCTGCCGGTATCTGCAGACCGAAGGCGTCATCAAGGCGAGCCCCATCCAGAAACAGGCGGCGGCGATCTCGGTCGGCCTGTTCCAGAACCATCCGGTGCTCGATGTGGACTACCCGGAAGACTCCTCGGGCGAAGCGGACATGAATGTCGTGATGAGTTCGGATGGCGGCTTCATCGAAGTGCAGGGCACCGGCGAAGCGCGCCCGATGACGCGGGCCGAAGTCGAAGCGATGATCGTGCTGGCGGAGAAGGGCTGCAACGAGCTGTTCGCGGCGCAG